>JANYEE010000061.1 GCA_025363275.1 Burkholderiales bacterium
TGACCGTATGCTGGCTACGCTGGAACCCAAGCCGTTTACGGTGGGGTTGGGGTTTGGGGTGGGCTATGTGCCCGACTTTGAACCCGAGCCGCATGATATGCCGCTGGACGCCATCCTCAACGACTACGGGGTGGTTTGGCCGGTCTAATGTGGCCCCCACGCTCCGCCGCTGCGCGGGTCGCTGCCCCCCGAGGGGGCTAACCCGCCTTGGGGCGGCCCGGTGGCGGGTTTTGGCCCTCACGCTCCGCCGCTGCGCGGCTAGTGGTAGTCGTCTTCACGTTGGTGGCGAATGGCACCAATGATCACAGTGTTGCTGTCCACAATCTCGAACAAGGCGACATAGCCCGTGTGACCAAATGGAATAATGAGTTCACGAACGAAAGGGCTGTCACCTAGCTTGCGGCAGGCGAAGGGCGACGCCGCCAAAAAGCCAATGCCGTTCTTGATAGCCTGGACGGCCCGGTCGGGGATATCTAGGTCACCGGTTTCACTGTCCAGTTCGCGCTGCAGCGCGAAATCGAGCAGTTGTTCAAGGTCCGCAACTGCGGCTTCGCTGAACTCAACTGTGTAGGTCATCCGCCGCGCTGCGCTTTGGCCTGTCTGGCTACAGTTAGCTTGGCTTCCAGCTTGGCAATCACCGCCTCAGCGGAAATGCCGCTGCCATCGCGTTTAGTCGCTTCAATGGCGGCCATGCCGCGCCGGATGAACTCTGCCTGATGTTTGCGCTTAGCCACTGTGGTGCGAACCGCGCTCTCCACAAACTGCGATAGAGACTCACCTTGCTCAAGCACGCCTTCGAGTTCGATCCGGAAATCGGGCGCAACCCGGATAGGGGGGAGTGTGGCTGTTTTCATGGACTTTATTGTATTGCAAATGCTATGCAAGTTTGGTCTTGGCACGCGATTTTCTGACCGGCTTGGCCGCCTTGGCGGCGTGCGCGGCAAGCGCCGCTTGCAACGCCAGCCGCGCCCAGGGCGCCATCAGCGCAGGCGATTCCATCGCGTCTGCCGGCGCGGCGTAGTAGTTCATGCCCTTGAGCTGACCCTTGACTTCATAGGTAAAGCGCGCGCAGCCTTGCGCTTCAAACAAGGGCTTACTGTCCTCATCCACTTTCAGCCACAGGGTATCGCCCTGGCCCAGGTTGGCCAGTATGGCGACGCTCATGCTATCAATGCTGATGCCCCAGCCGCCGAACATGCGTTTGGCGCGGCATGGGCCAAGGCAGGATAAGAGTTCACAGCAGTAGTCGGCAAAGTCGGCGGCAATGGCCATGGCGGGCAATCCAGCAAGGAGTGGCGTTCAGCGTGCCGCCATCAAGGCGCGCACATCGTCATCGTAGCTTTGCAGTGCGTCCAAGAGCTTGGCGCGCTGTTGCGGGCTCATGCTGTTGTGCAGCTCGGTTACGGTGGAACAGCCCTGCTGCAGGATGCGCGCCAGGTACTGGCGGTAGCCGGCGTCGGGGGACGCAAAGCTGCGTTCCAGCAGGGCCTGCAAGGCGGTTTGTGCTTGGACCGGGTTGGCCTGGCTGGTGCGTAGCTGTCGCAGCACCTGCAATGCGTCCTGTTGGCGGCGCAGCATTTCGCGGTATTGCAGATTAGCGTCGTAATCAGACGCCAGCATCTGCGCGCGCAGCCACTTCATTTGCTCGGGCCGAAGGCGGCCGTAAAAGGACTCGGTGCGCTCGGCGGCCTGCTTCAGACGCTGGTCGATGCGCTCGTCGGGCGTGCCATCCAGATAGTCTTCGCGCCAGCTACGGTTGCGCTTGTCAAATTCACGTTCAATGTGCAGCAGTTGCGCATCGCTCAGCTTCGGCGCAATGGCGGCAATGGTGGGTAGAAGGCGCTCCAGGGGGGCGGTCACGCGGGCCTGCACATCGGCGGCCAGCTTGCAGGTTTGCTCAGGCGTGGCGTTTTGCAGCGCGCGGGCTTTTAGCTTGGCCAGCTCGGCGGCTACCAGGGGCAGCTCGTCCTTGCGGTGCCACGATTGCAGGCTTTGCAAGTCATTGCGCACGCGCAGGGTTTGCTCGCTGTCGAAGTCAAAATAGGCGTCCAGCCACCAAAAGCTGAGTGTGGGTGCGTTGTTGTAGGCCAGGCGTGTGGTGCCGCAGCCGGTGAGCGCCAGCAGCACCAGCAGAGTACCGATAATAGGCTGCCAGCGTGGCGGGTGGAGTGCGCCAGATCGCTTCAAAAATCGCATCAAAAAGGGCATGTGTGTGGATTCAAACCAAGTAGATCAAAGCAAGCCGGACATGGGCACACCGATTGACGTAATCATTATGGCGGCGGGCAAGGGAACGCGCATGAAGAGCAAAACGCCCAAGGTGCTGCACACCCTGGCTGGACGGCCATTGCTCAAGCACGTGTTGGACACGGCGGCCCAGTTGTCGGCCCGCAAAGTGGTAGTGATCACTGGTCACGGTGCTATCGAAGTTGAAGCAGCCTGCACAAGTAATACGCGGGCCACAGCCGGTTTTGATTTGAAATTTGCACGCCAGGAGCCCCAGCTGGGCACCGGCCATGCGGTGCAACAGGCGCTGCCCGCGCTGGCCGATGACGGTATTGTGGTGGTGCTGTCGGGCGATGTGCCGTTGACGCAGGCGGACACGTTGTTCCACTTGATCCGGGCCTGTCAGGGAAGCAGGCTGGCGTTGCTGACGCTGGAGATGGCCAACCCGGCGGGCTATGGGCGCATCGTGCGACAGGCAGCAACACTGAATGAAGCAGGCGCGGTTCAGGCCATCGTGGAACACAAGGACGCGTCTGATGCCCAACGCCAGATCACGGAAATCTACAGCGGCATCATGGCCGTGCCCGCAGTCCGCCTGAAGGGATGGCTGGCGCGCCTGGACAACCAGAACGCCCAGGGCGAGTACTACCTGACCGATATCGTGAAGTTTGCGGTGGCCGATGGTGTGGCCGTGGTGGCGCACACGATTGACGATGCTGTGCAAGTGGCCGGCGTCAACAGCCCGGTGCAGCTGGCCGAGCTGGAGCGCGCGTTTCAGTTGCGTATGGCCCACCAGTTGATGGAGCAGGGTGTACGCCTGGCTGACCCGGCGCGGCTGGATGTGCGTGGCGATTTGCTGTGCGACCATGATGTGAGCATTGATGTGAACTGCGTGTTTGAGGGCCAGGTGAACCTGGGCGAGGGCGTGCGCATTGGCGCGAATTGCGTGATTGCCAATGCCGTCATCGAGGCTGGCGCGGTGATCCACCCGTTTACCCATATCGATGGTGAAAAGCTGGGCGTGACGGTGGGCGCGGGCGCATTGATTGGCCCGTTTGCCCGGCTGCGGCCCGGTGCGCATTTGGGCGCTGACGTGCACATTGGCAATTTTGTAGAGGTAAAAAACTCCACGCTGGCCCAGGGTGCCAAGGCCAACCACCTGGCCTACCTGGGCGATGCCACGGTGGGCGAGCGCGTCAATTTTGGTGCGGGCAGCATCACCGCCAACTACGACGGCGCCAACAAGCACCGCACGGTGATCGAGGCCGATGTGCATGTGGGCAGCAACTGCGTGCTGGTGGCCCCGGTCACGATTGGTGCAGGCGGCACGGTGGGCGGCGGCTCGACCATCACCAAGAGCACCGAGCCGGGCGCTCTAAGCGTGGCGCGCGGCAAGCAGGTCAGCATTGCCAACTGGCAGCGGCCCCAGAAATCGCCCAAAGCCCCATCCGCATGAGTGATTCGCGCAGCCCTGTGCATGCCGAGCAGCGCATCGCCGCGCTGGAGGCCGAGCTGGCCGCTGCGCGCGCCGAGATGCAAAGTTTCACGGCCACGGTATCCCACGATTTGCGCGCGCCGCTGCGCCACATCACATCGTTTGCGCAACTGCTTCAACAAGAAGCCGGCCCCGCGCTGGGCGATGAGGCGCAAGAGTTTTTGGGTCACATTACCAGCTCGGCCAAGCACCTCGCGCAGATGCTGGACGCGCTTTTGGCGCTGAGCCGGGTAGGCACTGGCCCCTTGCATTTGCAGCCTGTGGACGTGGGTGAGCTGCTGGCCGCGCTGGTGCAGGAGCGCGTGCGCAGCCTGCAAACGCGCGAGCCCGGGCGCACCGTGCGCTGGACGCTGGCCCCCGAATTGGCCAGTCTGCCCGCGGTGCAGGCCGACGCCGCGCTGCTGAGTGCCGCCCTAGGGCAGGTGCTGGACAACGCCGTCAAGTTCACCGCGCGGCGCGCAGACGCGGCCATCGACATTGGTGCGCGGGTGGACGCGACGACGGGTGCCGTGCACTGCACGGTGGGTGACAACGGCGCGGGTTTCGAACCCGATCAAGCCGCCAAACTGTTTCAGCCGTTTATCCGCCTGCACAGCAGCAGCCAGTTTGCGGGCTTGGGCATAGGGCTGGCGCTGGCGCGCAAAAGCCTGGTGCGCATGGGCGGTGAGGTGGCCATCAGCGCCGCGCCGGAGGTGGGCTGTAGCGTGACGGTGGTTCTGCCTGCTGCGGACTAACAGGTTTCAATTGCTATTAAATACATAGCTGCCCAGGCAGTAAACACCTGGGCTAGCACCCTATTTGGCTTTGAAACACCGCTTCAAGGGGCAATATCAGCCCTGTGGCGGCTTTTGAATCCAGAACTGGTACATGTTGAAAAATACGTCGGGGTTCTCGTTTTCAAAGGCCTGCCATTGCGCCAGGTCAGTTGCCGTTGGGTCGTTAGGGAAGCGTGCTTTGTAGGCATTCAGGACATGCGGCTCGGTCTCAAAACCCAGGAATACCAGGCCGTTGTCTTGTAGAAAAGCCGCTATCGCCGTGAGCGAGGTGCGGTGTTCTTGCACATGAAACAGCAAGTCGCGGCAGGTGCTGGTCGCGAAAAAATCGGACGATTGGGTGGCCATGCCGAAGTTCTCGGGCGCTTTCGCATCCAGCTCCAGCGCCATCAATTGTTGGCGGCAAGCGCGAATGTCACTCAAGGTGGCTGCATGCCCTTGATCGGCGATCCATTGGCGGATGCGCACCACTTGGCGACGCGCGATTTCACTGTAAAAGCCCAGCTTCATGACACCGCCCGGACGTAGCAGCGAGAGCAAAACACGCCAGCCTTGTAGTGGGTCTTTCAAATGATGCAGTACGCCGCAGGACTCAATCAAATCGAACCGCTGGTCCAGTGTGCCCAGTTGCAGCAGGTCGGCTTGCGCGTAGCGCAGGCGGCTCCAATCAATGGCAGGCGCCGTTTGCTGCGCCATCTCTAGCGTCTTGCGCTGGGCATAGGCCAGGCTGCTCAGGCTGAGGTCAATCGCCAGCACCTGGGCTGGTGCAAAGCGCAGCGCGCACTCAATCGCTTGCTGGCCTGTGCCACAACCGGCTACCAGAATGTTCGCAGGTGTTCCGTCCGGACTTGTGGGCGGCAGGGCTTGCAAAGGCGCACCGGGGAGTATGCGGCGCAAGGTGGCCCCGATAGGCTCAGGAACGCAGTGGCGGGGCAACTGCACCCAGCGCGGGTAGGGGCTCTCTTCGTATTGGTGTTGCACCAGCTTTGATACCGAGTCATCGATGGGCGTGATCGCCGCTAGGCCCGCACGCAACTCAAGCTCGGTGCGTGGTTCTTGGATCTGCTGGCGCAGCACCGCCTGCAACGGCGCGGACCCGGGCTTTTGCAGCAAGCGCTGCGCTCCGGGAACGCTGCCCAAGGGCGCATACAGGGCCAACGCCAAGGGCCACAAGTCGGGCACATGGCCGCCGTTGTCCAGTGCAGCCGTCAGTCGGGTGCGCAGGCGCTCGACGCCTGAGTCTTCTTCAGGGGTGGAGCTGAACACATAGTCGTTGACAAAACACTGCTGCGTCAAAGCCGCGCAAAAAGTGATGGGGCCCAGCGCGGGCGAGTCGTTTGTGTCGTGGTTTGTATCGTCCAGTGCCAAGCCCAGTAGCGCAGCGCGGCACTGGGTCAAAAAGCGCTCGGTTGGCACGTCTGAGATTTGCGCCGCCTGCAGCACAACGTGCAGCAGCGTGTCGGCCTCCAGTGCTGGCAAGGCGCCTGGGCCAAACAGTTGCGCGGCATCCAGTCGCGTTGGCCAGGCCGTATTGGCCTGCGCCCTACAGGCCTGGATGGCGGGTTGCAAGTTCACCAGCGCCATCGCGCAGGCCGTCATGGCCGCAGGGCGGCCCCATGGCGTGCTGATTCCCCGTAACAGCCAGCCGCGCAGTGCAGCATCGTCTTGGGTCGGGCGCAGGTATTTGGCACACGCCACAAACACGCTTTGCGCCTCGGCGCTGGGGGCTGCGCGCAGGCTCTTTTGTGCCCAGGCCATGGCTGCTGCGTGGTCGCCTGCGCTGTGCAGTACATAGGCCATACCAGTCAGGGCGGTGACTGTGTCGGGCGCAAGCTCCAGTGCCCGTGCGTAGTGCTGAGCGGCCTCTTGCAGCTGGCCTTGCAGTGCCAGGGTGTTAGCCAGATTGCTGTGGGCTTGCGCATACGCAGGGTCCAATAGCAGGGCTTTTCGGTAGCTGGTTACCGCTGGGGCCAGTTCGCCCGAATCCGCCAGGGCATTGCCCAGATTGCAATGCGCCTGCGGGTAGTTGGGTTGCAATTGCAAGGCGCGATGGTAGCTCTGGATCGCGGCGTGTAATTGTTGGTTCTCGCGCTGAGCCACGCCTAAATTGTTGTGCGCCTCGGCGCTATGGGGGCTGAGTCGGGCGGCTTGGGTGAAGGGCGCTAGCGCTTCGGCACCGCGCCCGAGTTGCTTGAGAGCGGCACCCAGTGCCGTCCAGCCAAAGGCGTAGCCAGGAAATTGCTGCGTCAAGTGTTGTGCTTGGACAGCCGCCTCTCGTACGCGTTGGGTGGCAAACAATTGCATGAGTGCCTGCACTTGGGCGGGGCGGGGTTCGACGGGTTGGATCATGGCTGAGGGCGTAGCGTGGGTAAGGCGAGGGCCGCCCCGAATTTACTGCGCTTGATGCTGAAAAACGTTTTGACATTGCGCACATTGGCATCCGCCGTGAACAGGCGCTGGGTCAGGGCCTGGTAGGCTGGCATATCGGTGGTGTGAACGACCAGCATAAAGTCAGGCCCCGGTGAGACGCGGTAGCACTGCTGCACGGCCGCGTCTGTCGCCACGCGGGCTTCAAACGCGTCCAGTGCGCCAGCGTCCTGGCGGTCCAAGGTGATTTCTACCAATGCGGTGAGACCGTGGCCCAGTGCTGTGGCCAGGCGCTCGGGGCAGAGGATGGCGACCTGGCGCTCGATCAGCCCCGCTTCATGCAGGCGCTTGACCCGGCGCAGGCAGGTGGGAGGCGACGTATGCACCCGCTCGGCCAGAGCCTGGTTGCTCAGGCTGGCGTCTTGTTGCAACTGGGCCAGTAGTTGCAAGTCCACAGCGTCTAGAGATATTTGTTCCATATCTATTATTTAATTTGAATTAAATTTCAGTATATTGAACGTATGAAATTTTCGTTCATATAAATAGAAATTTCAAACACTTATTTTTCTACAACACTCCTACTATTGACTTTCTGTTGAATAGGAGACTGTCTATGTGTGGCATTGTCGGCGCGGTATCGACCCGCAATATCGTTCCTGTGCTGGTGCAAGGCCTGGAGCGCCTGGAATACCGGGGCTATGACTCCTGCGGCGTGGCGGTATATGCGCAAGACAGTCAGCCAGGCTTGCGCCGCGCCCGCAGCACTTCGCGCGTGGCCGAGCTGGTAGAGCAGGTGGCGACTGGCCAACTGCAGGGCAGGCTGGGCATCGCCCACACCCGTTGGGCCACCCATGGCGCACCTGTGGTGCACAACGCCCACCCGCACTTCAGCCATGGCCCGGGTGCCGACGCTGCCGCGCGGGTTGGCCGGGTTGCTCTGGTGCACAACGGCATCATCGAAAACCACGACGAGTTGCGCGCCGCCCTCAAGTCCAAGGGCTATGTGTTCCACAGCCAGACCGACACTGAAGTCATCGCCCATTTGATCGACAGCCTGTACGACGGTGACCTGTTCGAGGCGGTGAAGGCCACCGTGCTGCAGCTGCATGGTGCTTACGCGATCGCCGTGTTCTGCAAAGACGAACCGCACCGGCTAATCGGCGCGCGCGCCGGTTCGCCGCTAATTTTGGGTGTGGGCAAAGACGGGCAAGAGCACTTTCTGGCCAGCGACGCCATGGCCCTGGCCGGTGTGACGGACCAGATCGTTTACCTCGAAGAGGGCGATGTGGTGGACGTGCAGTTGGGCAAGTACTGGCTGATCGACAAGGTCCACAAGGCTGTGGCCTCGGCCCAGCGCCCGGTCAAAACCGTGCACGCGCACAGCGGCGCGGCCGAGCTGGGTCCGTATCGCCATTACATGCAAAAGGAAATCTTCGAACAACCGCGCGCCATCGCCGATACGCTAGAAGGTGTGGAGGGCATCGTGCCGGAGCTGTTCGACCAGCAGGGCAACCATGCGCCTGGCGCCAATGCCGCGCGTGTATTCCAGCAGATTGACAGCGTGTTGATCCTCGCCTGTGGCACCAGCTATTACAGCGGCTGCACGGCCAAATACTGGATCGAGAGCATCGCCAAAGTGCCTTGCAGTGTCGAAGTAGCCAGCGAATACCGCTACCGCGACTCAGTGCCCAACCCCAACACGCTGGTGGTGACGATTACCCAATCTGGCGAGACAGCCGACACACTGGCCGCCCTGCGCCATGCCAAAGGCTTGGGCATGCAGCACACGCTCACTATTTGCAATGTGGCCACCAGTGCCATGGTGCGCGAATGCAGTCTGGCCTATGTGACGCGTGCGGGCGTGGAGATCGGTGTGGCGTCTACCAAGGCCTTCACCACCCAGTTGGCAGGCCTGTTTTTGCTCACCCTGTGCCTGGCGCAAGCCAAGGGGCGATTGAGCGATGCGGACGAAGCCCGCCACCTCAAGGCCATGCGCCACTTGCCCGCAGCGCTGCAGGCGGTCTTGGCGCTGGAGCCGCAGGTGATCGCCTGGGCTGAAGACTTTGCCAAGAAAGAAAACGCGCTCTTCTTAGGGCGCGGTCTGCACTATCCGATTGCCATGGAAGGTGCTTTGAAGCTCAAGGAAATTACCTATATCCACGCCGAGGCCTACCCGGCTGGTGAACTCAAACATGGCCCGCTGGCGCCGGTGACCAGCGAGATGCCGGTGGTGACCGTGGCGCCGAATGACGCGCTATTAGAGAAGCTGAAAAGCAACCTGCATGAGGTGCGCGCGCGCGGGGGGGTGCTCTATGTGCTGGCCGATGCTGACACGCGCATTGACAGCGGCGAAGGCCTGCACGTGATCCGTATGCCCGAGCACTATGGCGAGCTGTCACCGCTGCTGCACGTGGTGCCACTGCAGCTACTGGCGTATCACACGGCCTGCGCGCGGGGCACGGACGTCGACAAACCGCGGAATCTGGCGAAAAGTGTGACAGTCGAGTAGCGACGGCTATTCATAATCCGAGCGACTTTAGCAACGCATCTTGGTCACCCGCTTCGATGATGGGAAGCGTGGAATGGCCCTCCGATTCGGCCTGGGCCTGGGCAATCACCTCATCCGGGCTCAAGTCGTCATTGGCATCGAAGTCATGCAGTTTGATGAACTCGGTGCGGTCGATCGCCAGTTCCAGGTAAAAGATGTTGTTTTTACTGGTGTAAAAAGTCACGCGACGCGACTCGGGTTTGTCTAGCTGGGTGTCCACGCTGAGCACGACCTGTTTGTTCAGCACCAGCATTTTGGGCTGGTTTTGGGTGATGTTGGTTTGCAGCTCGCGGCGTACCTTGCCGGTGAAATCGCCCACGATCTGGTTCATCAATTCGCCCATGATGTTGCTCACCTCATCGGAGGTGTGGGCGCTGGCCAGTTCGCTCTTGGGCATGCCCATGTTGACCATGTAATTCTCATACAGCTCCATGGCGGTCGCCGCTGAGAAGTTGAGCACTACCAAACCCGAAAAGCCACCGTCAAACAACACAAAACAGCCGATGTCGGGTTTCAGACAGGTCTTCGTGATGCGCTGCACCATGCCCGAATAGTGGATCTGGCTCTGGGTGGCAACGCTGAGGACGCGAGTGACTGAATTGCACAGGCTAGTTAGCAGATCTTCGGTGCCGTAAACCACTGCGGATTCTTGCCAAGTGTTGGCCATAAATGCCCCTCTCGTGTCAAAAATGTTGACTGTACAACGGGAGCGGCCACAGTGCTTGCAAATAAATCAGAACAGGCAGAGCTGCACAGCGCTAGCGGGCGGTGGATAAGCGCCAGGTGGTTTCACATAGGTGCGGTGCTCGCCTTGCACCGTACCGCGTCGGCACAGCGCCAATACGCCCGTGCTCTGACCCGTCGATTCAGGCCGGGGGACGCTTTGGGCGCCAATACATTTCATTCGCATCGAGAGCTTCCTTTTTTACTCAGTGTGTGGCCTAGCTGCGCCCGTCTCTGTTCGTTGTCGCACAGTAAAAAATCGGTAGTCGGCATAGTCTGCAGAGCAATGGGGCGCATTCAGCGCTCCCTGCCACTTACTTTTTGAGGAAACCCCATGAAACACACACTTCTTGCTTTGTCGTTGCTGACAACGCTGGGTCTGAGCGCCTGCGACCGACCCGTAGTAGTCGCAGTGCCCACATCGTCAGTTCCAGTTCAAGTTCAAGTTCCAGTTCCAGGTCCTGCCGGTCCTGCTGGCGGAACTGGCGCCACCGGTGCCACGGGCGGTCAAGGCGCCACTGGCAATACCGGCAACACGGGTAACACGGGCGCAACGGGGTACACCGGCTCAACCGGCGCCACAGGTGCCACAGGTGCCGATGGCAAGGGAACCACAATCAACGTGATGCCACCTGCTTCAGCACCTTCCAACTGATTCGGCCAACCGCATACCCTTGGAGGACGATCCGACGCTGGACTGCTCCCCGTACGGTAGACAAACCTGACCTTGCCTTGGAGCATAGGAGGCAAAGGTGAGTCGGTTTGGCTGGAATGGTTCTTGTGCCAACGAGTGGACGACTTTGCGCCCTTGACCTTGCAGCGTGGCGGGTTCGACCGAGCCCACCGCTGGCAGGTCAGCGCAGCAGGCTGGAACGCTGCCCGGTGTGGGCCTACATCGGCCGCTGCTTAGCGATACCGTGCCGCCCATGCGTCTTTTTGGCTTGTAACGCGGTGCTGTAGGAGGGTGTTTTTGCCCCTGTCTGCCCGACCACTGGCCACGCGCTGAGGCCCAAGAAGCTCTGGAGATGAGCCGCAAGCCTGCAGCGCAGCTGCTGCTGTCTGGGCAGGTTCTTCCGTGGCACAGTGCTTTAGTCCGTCGTTGTTATGTGATTGCGCCGCTGTAATGTGTGCGTTGGCGCACAGACTTTTTGGTTAACCATCCTTACAGTTAAGGCGTCGGTATGCGACCTCCATTCCGATTCCAAAACACTTACTTTTGACTGGAAAATTATGATGACTATTCGAAACATGCTTGCCATTGCCATCACCGCTGTGATGATGTTGACTGTGACCGGCTGTGCCGTGAGCCGAGGCCAAGAGTCGGTTGGTGCCTATGTCGATGACTCTGCCATCACCACCATGGTGAAGGCGCGTTTTGTGGACAACAAACAAGTGGATGCTGCCGCCATTAGTGTTGAGACCATGAAAGGCACCGTGATGTTGTCCGGATTTGCTAAAAATCCGACTGAAAAGAACACGGCTGAAACCATCGCCCGCGGTGTTAAGGGCGTCGTGGCCGTCAAGAACGAAATCTCTATTCGCCCTTGATAGGGTCTGGCCCTTTTAGGGGCTGACTCTAGACTACCCCGGACTACCGCATGCGTACTCCGGGGTTTTTGCTTTGGTGGGGCTGATTTATGAGTACACGTCGCTCAGTAGTCGTTGGATCTCTTCGGTAGGCGTGACCTGCGGTTTGCACCACAGCAGAGCTTGAGGGGGTGTCTCCGCCCCTAAATAAAAAATTCCAACCACTCCTTCATTGCCGAAGCTCCGCAAGGACACGATGCTGTCGGTGTGGAAATAGGCGTGGCGCATTGGTGTGCCGGGCTTGTACAGCATGTGTCCGAGCGTAGCTACCCGCAGGGGGATACTGCGTGCGCTAGCGCGCACAGGGTATCTATAGATCAAATCGGCCCCAGGCCCACGTAGAATATATTCCAAATGCTATAAAAAATATAGCAGATAACTATTTTTTCTTATGTGCGAGAGCGTACAGAGCGCCAGCTGGGCTGGCCCAACAATAGGGTGTCCCGTGCTGGCGATTGGCTCGTCGTACGCCTATCGGCATTTTGTTCAGGAGTGTGTTTATGAACTACGTTAGCTTGGTTACCCGTTCTGTTGGGGCCATGGCCTTGGTTGCGGTCAGCGCGCTTACCGGGTGTGCCGGCATGACGGAGCAGGAAAAGGGGACGGCTGCAGGTGCTGTCATTGGTGGCGTGGCGGGCAGTGCCCTGTGTGGCGGCGGCTTGCTGTGCACCGGTGCCGGCGCCGTTGTGGGCGGTGCCGTAGGCAAGGAAGTCACCAAGCCCAAGTGATCGGCGCTAGGGCTGGGGCGGGCCGCTATGCACACAAGAAACAACTGTGGTAAAAAATAAGACAAATCTGGCGAGGGATGCGTATCACCCGGCTGATGGTGGATATTGAGTCCACTAGCCGCAACCCTCCCGTCCTACCATTCCAAAGCGCTGTGCTGCCCCCCATGCCCTGTTTGCATTTACCGCCCACCCAAGCGTGGGGCACGGCGGGGCTGAGCGCCGCGCGGCGCGCAATACTGTGGCTGCGTTGGGTCGCCCTAGTGTGTTGCCTGTCCGCATGCGCGACGCTGCCCGATGTGAGTGCGCTGGGTACAGCGGACCAAGGGGCCACTCCCGCCCAAAACCCTACCGTGGTGGGTACCCGCGGCGAGATGGGCGCCAAGGGGGCGCGCACCTTGTTGGCGCAGCGCTGGAAAAACTCGTTTGCCGACACCGCCGTGTTGGCGCGACTGGAAGAAATCGCCACCAGCAGTCCCTTGATTGCGGGTAACAAACTGACCCTGTTGTACGACGGGCCTCAGACCATGGCGGCCATGATGGATGCAGTGCGTAACGCCAAGAATCACATCAATCTGGAAACTTATATCTTTGACCAAGATGCGGTCGGTATCGCCTTTTCCGACTTGCTGATCGAGAAGCAGCGCGCGGGCGTTGCGGTGCATATCATGGTGGATGCGGTTGGCACCATCAGCACACCCGCTATCTTTTTGCAACGTATGCGCGATGCTGGCATTCAGTTGCAGGAATTCAACCCCATTAGCCCTTGGCGACAGGCGGGGCCGTGGGAGCCCAATCACCGCGATCACCGCAAAGTAATGGTCGTGGATGGTCGCATTGGCTTTACCGGAGGTGTCAACATCAGCAGCACCTATGCCAATAGCTCCTTGTTTCGCTCCAAATCCCGCAAAACGGCCAAGGCGGGTTGGCGTGACACGCACATTCAAATCGAGGGACCCGCAGTTGCCGCCTTGCAATGGGAATTTTTAAATCATTGGGCACAGCAAGACGCCCCCGCGCTGGCGGATAGCGATTTTTTGCCGATGCTGGTGCCGCAGGGCAATCAGTTGGTGCGGGTGGTGGCCAGTGAGCCCGATGGGGACCAGGAGATTTACAAGTCCTACGTCCTCGCTATTCACCTGGCCAAAACATCGGTACACATTACCAGTGCCTACTTTGTGCCCGACCCGCAGATTTTGAAAGCCCTGACCGATGCCGCAGCCCGTGGTGTGGACGTCAAGTTGGTTTTGCCAGGCATGCGAGAAAACGACCTGGCCTACTTTGCCGGGCACTCCTATTTCGCCGAAATGTTGAGCCGTGGTATCCGGCTCTACCAGCTACAAGAATCGGTGTTGCATGCCAAGACGGCGGTGATTGACGCGCTGTGGTCCACGGTGGGGTCGGCCAACATCGACACGCGCAGCTTTTTGCACAACTACGAATTGAACCTGGTGGTGTACGACCCCTTGCTGGGTCAAGCGATGGAGGACGCCTTCCAGGAGGACTTACGGCTGTCCACCGAAGTGGATGCCGAGACCTGGGACAGGCGTCCGCGCACCGACAAGCTCAAAGAGTGGCTGGCTCGGCAGTTTGGGTATTGGTTGTGAGGGCACCTTTCCACTGGTTTGCCGGGCGTACCCTGTGCGTTGCACTAGCAGTGGTACTGGTAGCTCAAACAGGGCCGTGCAGCGCAGCCGGTGTAGGTAGCCAGGCAGCGTCGGCGAATTTGCGCGCCCGATACGTCGGGCTGCAGGCTGAATTGGCCCAAAACGCATTTAACCAACCGCTGGTTGTGCGGTCGGACGACAGCCAAGGAAGAATCCAGGGAGAAGTATTGGCTGTGGTGGATTTCTCGCTGGCGCAGGTGGCGCAAGCTGTGAACAACCCCACGCATTGGTGTGACATCATGATTTTGCACATCAACACCAAATACTGTGCTGCCAAGCCAGGCCCCCATGGCATGCAAATTACGGTGCATATCGGGAAGAAGACGCCTGAGAACCTGGTGTACACCAAACCTCTGGTGTTGGACTACGTATCCCACCCGCCTGAGACCGATTACGTGAATATTGGCCTGTCTGCCAAAGACGGACCGATTGGTACCAGTGACTATGAAATTGTGCTGGAGGCCACCGCACTGCCTGCAGGGCGTTCGTTTTTACGTCTGTCCTACGCTTATCGCGTGAACATGATGGGTAAGCTGGCGCTTCAGACCTACCTGGCAACGGCCGGGCGTAGCAAAGTGGGTTTTTCGGTGGTGCCGGGCACCCCGGGTGCGCAAGCTGTGTTGACCGGCGGAGTGCGCGGGGTGGTGGAGCGCAACACCATGCGCTACTACTTGGCTATCACGTCCTACCTGGAAGCCGAGCAATTGCCTGAGCGGGATCGCCAAGAAGCGCGCCTGCTGGGTTGGATTCGAGCCACCGAGCGCTACCCAGACCAACTGCTGGAAATGGATCGCACTACGTACCTGGATATGAAGCGCGCAGAGTTGCTTCGGCAGCAAACACCCCGCTGAAGCCCGGAGTAGCGCCTAGGCGGGAGCGGTGGACGCCACGATGACTTGCACTGACGCAATGCCGACAGGCACGCCTTAGCCAATAAGTTGTTCATGCCGTTGGTGTCGTGCGGTATTTCAACAACACAGTCATCTACTTGTGTGTGATGGTGCACAGAAGCCCAACGTCCGAGATCCTAGGATGCAAAAGGTGTAACAGTGAAAGGCACTGTTGCCAGCCTACCCACCCAAGGATCATCATGATGAACAAAAACCAAGCCCACGGCGCCGTCAAAGACTTAGAGGGCAAAGTACAGCAACAAGTCGGCAAGCTTATTGGCAACAAAGAGCAGCAGGTCAAAGGATTGCAAAAACAGGCTATGGGTAAAGCCGAGAAGGGCGTTGGCGACGCCAAAGAGATGGTGAAAGACGCCACGAGTGCGATCAAGACCACGCTACACCGCCCTTAAGCCGGCGGCACAGTGTGAACCGAGCTAGTGGCAATGTGCGCGCGTCTACTCCCATGCCGGACTGGGAGCGCTACTTGTTGTTAACGCTCTTGGGACCTGTGTTTTGGCTGCAGGCCAAGTACGTGCGCCGCGTCACACCGCGGTTGCCGGAGCCACCCGGTTCTCGCAGTGGCGTTTGTGGCAGTGGCCCGCTGGTACGGGTTTTGGTGGTGGGAGATTCTGCTGCCGCTGGCGTCGGAGCCGCGTCGCAGGACGAAGCCCTTTGCGGTCAGCTAACCCAGCGTTTGGGTCAGCACCGTACCATTGAATGGCGACTACTGGCCGCGAATGGTTTGAACTCGCCGGGCTTGGTGCAATTATTGGAAAACGCCCCCAGTGAGCGCTTTGATGTCGTGGTGGTATCCATGGGTGCGAATGACGTGACGTCGCTGCTGTCGCCTCGCGAATGGCTGAACTGGCAAGACCGGCTGGCGCATGTGGTGGATCGTCGGTTTGCACCCCGACTGCTGGTGCACAGTGCAGTGCCCCCCATGCACGCTTTCACTGCGATTCCACAACCGCTGCGCTGGTTTGCAGGCCGTTGGGCGCACGAGATGAATCGCCGGCTCTCGGCACTGTTGGTTGGCAAAGAGAGCTGGCGCACCATGCACTGGCACCCGCACATGGCCTCTGATGAAGGCTTGGCTGCAGATGGTTACCATCCCGGTCCTCGAGGCTATGCACTCTGGGCTCAGGGCTTGAGTGAGCACATTTTGCTGTTGTCTCGGCAATTCAAATCGTAAGTCATTGCACCCGAATACCCTGATAACGGGACAGTGTGTGGGTCGGCACGCGGCACGCGCAGGGTTGAAGACGCAAACCACCATTCGGTCTATGCTCACACGCTACGACGACCCTGTTTGCCCTAAGAAATCAGGGCGTGTCAGAAAGAAATCTCTATGAATACTTTAGAAGATACCGCCTTCTCAATGCTGGATTTAGTATCGGTGCGCGAGGGTGGAACGGTGGGTGAGGCCCTGGCTATTGCACTGCGCACGGCCCAGCATGCCGAGACTTTGGGTTTCAAGCGCTACTGGGTCGCGGAGCACCACAACATGGTGGGCATTGCCAGCTCTGCTACCGCCGTTATGGTGGGCCATATTGCAGGTGGCACCCACAGCATCCGGGTGGGCTCGGGCGGCATCATGTTGCCCAACCACGCACCGCTGGTAGTGGCTGAAGCTTTTGGTACCCTGGCCGAGTTGTATCCCGGCCGTATCGACCTGGGGCTGGGCCGTGCCCCCGGCACCGATCCCATGACCATGCGGGCACTGCGCCGCGACAGGCGCGAGACCGAGGAGGATTTTCCGCGTGATGTGGCGGAGTTGCAGCGGCTACTCGGCCCAGCGCAGCCAGGCCAACAGCTCATTGCCAACCCCGGTGCGGGTACCAATGTCCCCATTTGGCTTCTGGGGTCGAGCCTGTTTTCTGCTCAGCTAGCCGCTGAGCGGGGGCTCCCGTATGCCTTCGCGTCGCACTTCGCCCCACGCTATTTGTTGGATGCGATTTCTGTCTACCGCAGCCGCTTTCGCCCTTCGCCTGCACTCGACAAACCCTACGTGGCGATTGGAGTGCCCTTGATCGCCGCGCCGACCGATGAAGAGGCCGACTATTTGGCCAGCAGCACCTACCGCCGGGTATTGGGTATTTTGCGGGGCGATAGACGACGCCTGGAGCCACCCCAAGAGCACTTCGCCGCCGGACTGCAGGCCCAGGAGCGAGCTGCCATTGGCGACTTTCTGGCGGCTGCCGTGGTGGGCGGCCCCGACACGGTGCGAACGGGTTTGTTGGCCTTGGCAGAGGCTACGCGGGCAGACGAATTTTTATTGGTCAGCGATGTGTTTGATCCGGCACTGCGCCTTCGCTCGTTGGATATTGCAATGGCCGCTCGCGCAGCTTCCAAGCCGGTTTACAACAGTTTACATACCGAAGTCAACGCAGCTTAGACAGACGCCGTTGTAGGAGGGCATCCGCAATCTTCGGAGCGAAATTAAACTTAAAGGCCTTTTAATATGAACAAAGTTCTTGCCACCCTCATCGCTGGTTTATTTGCTGCCGGTGCATTCGCTCAAGCACCTACTGCGGCTCCCGCTGTCCCTGTCGCCAAAGCTTCGGCAGCGGCTAAAGTGGAAGCTAAAACAGAAGCCAAGGTAGAAAAGAAAGCTGAAATGCCAGCCCCCGCCAAGGTGGAGAAAAAGACCAAGCGCAGCAAGAAATCTGCTCCAAAGGCTGACGAAGCCAAGAAGTAAAACGGGTTCTTATCGCCCAGACCAAAAAGCCCGCTGCATGCGGGCTTTTTGCATTCAATCGGGCTGAGGCCCAGGTAAAATATGCCTAAGTAGCTATCAAATATATAGCATTATGATGTTCTTTCAGGTCGTCATCTATTCCAGCCACAATGTTCTACAACCTCGCTGAAGAAAGTAATTTCATGAAATTCATTGCACGCTTGTCCCTCACCACTTTGGCTCTGGCTATGCAAATTGCCGCCGCCCATGCGCAAGAGTTGCGCAGTACGCTGTCCGATCAGCGTGAGGTCGCAGTCACCATCTACAACGAAGACCTGGCCTTGGTGAAAGACCAGCGACGTGTGCAATTGCCATCAGGTACCAGCGCCCTGGCATTTCGGGATGTCAGTGCCAGAATGCGGCCCGAAACGGCGTTGCTGCGCTCTATCACGGCGCCCAGTGGCCTGACGGTGTGGGAGCAAAATTTTGACTTTGATTTACTGACCCCGCAAAAGCTACTTGAGAAGTACGTGGGGCAGACCGTGCAAGTGGTGCGCACCAACCCCACCACCGGCCAAGACACGTCGGAGTCGGCCACCGTACTGGCCGCTACCGAGGGCGTGGTGCTGAAAGTGGGCCAGCGCATTGAGACTGGCCTGCCTGGGCGCTTGGTGTTTGGCGATGTGCCTGCCAATTTGCGCGACCGGCCCACGCTGGTCATGTCAGTGGATAACACCAGCCCCGCCGCGCAAGACGTGGAGCTGAGCTACCTGACCGGCGGCCTGAGCTGGAAGGCCGACTACGTGGTGGAACTGAGCCCCAAGGAAGACAAACTCGATGTGTCCGGCTGGGTTACCTTAACCAACACCAGCGGTGCAACTTACCGCAATGCCAAGCTGCAACTGGTGGCTGGCGATGTGAATCAGGTGCAGTCCGATCTGGCGGGGCGTACGCGTAATCTGGCGATGGCGGCGCCGACCATGGCAATGGAAAAGCGCGCGGTGGCTGAAGAGAGCTTGTTTGAGTACCACCTGTACACCCTGGCGCGGCCCACCACGGTGGCAGAAAATCAGACCAAACAGGTTGCGCTGTTGTCGGCCACGGCAGTGCCCGCGCGCAAAGAACTGTTGCTAAGGGGGAGCGACTACTACTACCAGTCTAGCCAAGGCAATCTTGGCCAGAAGATCAAGGTCGCTGCGTATCTGGAGTTTGACAACAAGGAAGCTGCTCGCCTGGGCATGCCATTGCCCAAGGGTGTGGTGCGTGTGTACAAAAAAGACGCTGCGGGAAATGCCCAGTTCATTGGCGAAGACCGCGTTGACCACACCCCCAAGAACGAGACGGTCCGCCTGAAGCTGGGTGATGCCTTCGATGTGACCGCAGACAAGAAGCAAACCGATTTCAAGAAGCTCAGTGGCACCAGCAAATACAACTATGTGATGGAGAGCGCTTACGAGATCGTGCTCAAAAATGCCAAAAAAGAAGCGGTGGTGGTGACTGTGCAGGAGCCTATGCCCGGTGAATGGCAAATCGTGAGTAGCAGCCTTCCAGCGATCAAAGGTTCGAGCAATACGTCTGTCTGGAAGGTCGCCATACCGGCAGAATCCAGCAGCACATTGACTTACCGCGCATTGGTGAAGTTTTAAGCCTTAAGGCTCAGCGTAGGGGAATTTGGACGTTTTGCACTGCCTTGGTGCAAAAAAATCAGGTTTTTTAGAGTTTTTTCGAAAATAGCCCTAAATTCCCCCCTAAATCTGCCGTTAAGAAATGTACGTCAACAGACAAAAGTAACCGGAGGGGCCCAAAGCCTGACCCATATGCAATTGCCATCCATAGATCGAAACCCCATCGTGCGGCCCGCCGCAGATGCGGCCTCGCCTGTGGTTAACCGGGTCATCCCGGTGGCGCCAGTCAATCCTCCGGTGCTATCGGTAGGGCCCGCAGAGCCATCTCCCAGCGTTATCAATATGGTGAATCCGGCGTTAAAGACGAATGAGGGAGAGCCGGTCTACACCACCTTGTCGGATCCCGTGCGCATTGCATCGGAGGCTGCAACCGCCCCCAAAGATTGGACGATTCGCCGACCCGCACCCGAAAAAGTGGAAAATCCACCGCCCAAGCCCATATCGCAAATTTTGATAGACCATTTGCGCGTGGTGTGGACGGCCGGCGCAAGTGCCATCCACCTAGAGCAAGCCAAAAACCAGTTAGAGCAGCCTTTGCCGGTGAATTCTGCACTGGCACCTGGCAATTTGGCCAAAGAAGTGCTGACTTACGAGCCCGCCAAGATCAAGAAGAACGAAAAGCTCTAACGCGCCGCGCCAGAGCAACGGCAGCGTAGGCCGATTGATCTACCATCTTGGGCATGCACACATCAGCCCTCGTACTTTTCTCCGGTGGTCAAGATTCCACCACTTGCCTTGCCTACGCACTGGACCGCTACGAGCGTGTCGAAACCATTGCCTTTGATTACCGCCAACGCCACAGCGTGGAGCTGGAAGCCCGAGTGGTGGTGTTGCAAAAAATCCGCGAACAGTTCCCTCATTGGGCCCACAAGCTGGGCGAAGACCATCTGCTGGATTTAGCGGTATTAGGCGCTGTCAGCGAAACCTCGCTGACCCGGGAAACGGCTTTCAAAATGGAAAGCAGTGGCTTGCCGAACACCTTTGTACCTGGCCGCAATCTTTTGTTTTTAACGCTGGCTGCAGCCTTGGCGTATCGCCGGGATTTGCAAGTGATCGTGACCGGTGTGTGCGAGACTGATTTCTCAGGCTATCCGGATTGCCGGGACGACACCATAAAGGCGATGCAATTGGCATTGTCGTTGGGCATGGACAAGCGCTACTTGATTGAGACACCGCTGATGTGGATCGACAAAGCTGCAACCTGGCGACTGGCCCACCAAATAGGTGGCTCTGGCTTGGTGGACTTGATTGTGGAGCACACGCACACTTGCTATTTGGGTGACCGCGCCCACCTCCACGCTTGGGGCTATGGCTGCGGGAGCTGCCCTGCGTGTGAGTTACGAGCCAAAGGCTACGCGGGGTATCTGGCTTCAGGCGCGCATCAGTCCGTCCAAGCGGGCATCCCAACTAAAGCCGGGAAATAAGCGGTCCGTCTCGGCGGCACTAAGGCCCTGACTTGCGCGCAGTACCTGCGCAAACACTGAGCGAAAGTCGTGGTGCACGGGCAAGTCGCGTCCCTCATGCAAATTGCCCTGCGCAAGGCCTGACCACTCGCCATGCCAACGCCCACCTTGCACGCGATTGCCCATCAGCCACAGCGTATTGCCGTGTCCGTGGTCGGTGCCCCCGGTACCGTTCTCCGCGCTGGTGCGGCCAAATTCGCTAGCCACCACCACGACATCGTTCGGGCGAGAAAAGTCGCGGCGCAATTGCACCAAGGCGGTTGCCAAATTACCCAGGTTGTTGGCTAAAGCGCCTGTTGCATTGCCCTGGTTGGCATGGGTGTCCCACCCGCCGGCCGACAAAAATCCCAGGCGCAGCGTTGGGTCTTTGCGCATCAGCGTGCCGAGGTGTTGGGCATCCAACAGTAGTCCTTTGGGTGAGCCCGCACCGTTGCTGGCGGCTACCATTTGGGCACTGCCCATTTCTTGTTCAGCAGCACCTTCGGTTAATGTTTTTGCAGTTTGCATCCTGCTCTCCGCTCCGGCCTGGAAGGTGCGCGACAGCGCGTCATCACCGCCATACAGGCGCATCACGGCCTGGCGGGTGCGGGTATCCCCCAGCGCGCCTTGTTTGGTGGCTGCATCGCCTCTGGGTACGCGCTGCACTGGGGAGGCTCCGGCCAGAATCATCGGGTTGGCTTCGCCAACACTTACCGCAACCGGGTCTGCGGGCTGATTGCGATTCGATTGCAGCTCTGCCAGACCGTTCATCCAGCCCTGGCCGCTGCCGCTTTTGCCGGGTACGCCAATTTCCCAATGGTGTTGCGCATCGAAGTGCGATCGTGAGGGTGCGGGCGAACCCGCAGCGGGAATGGCACCCAGCACACCTTGTTTCCAAAACGGCAGCAGCGCCTGCAAGCTGGGGTGCAATCCAAAGGTGGTGTCCAGCGCCAAAGTAGTTTGTCCACTGCCGTCGGGTTGCGCTAAGGCGATATTGGGGCGCAAACGGTAATAGTCTGCATCGCCATGTGGCACCAGTGCCGATAGGCCGTCGTACGCGCCCCGCAAAAATACGAATACCAAGCGGCCATCGACAGGGGTAGTTCGGCTGCTTTGCGCCCAAAGTGCCGGGGTAGCCCACATCGATGCAGTACCTGCCAGGGCTTGGAGCAAACCTCGGCGGCTGAGAGTGTGTTGCGTCATTGGCATAAATATCTCCAGTATTATTTGGACATGAATTCGGGGCTGGCCAACATCAGCCCAGCGCGTAAACCAGCGGGCTCGCGCGCTACTGCAGCGCGCGTCGTAGCACCTAAAAAAGGATTGAGAAAATCGGGCTCTGGCGCACCGCGGCCCAGGCTGAGCGCGAAGTCAGCACGCCGCGTGAGCGCCTCGGGTACCAGCCAGGTTGCGGCGTCAAATTTATAGCCGTCGGGTGTTTGCCAACCGAACAGGGGTTGACCGGCTGCTGAGAGAAAACCTGCAGTTGTGACCAAGGCCCTACGGTTAGGTTCATCGCTTTGGCTGCTGCCAGTACCCGCGCGAATGGCAGACAGTGCGGAGGCAGCAAAGTCCAGTGGAGTCTTGAAAAGACGATTTTCCAGTGACCAAAACTCGGCAGACTCCAGTAGTGTGCGCATCACCGCGCGGATATCCCCTTGGGTAGCAAGAAAGGTTGCCCGAAGTTGCGCCACAACGGTGGGGGAGGGCGTGTCGGCAATGAAATACTGGGCGAGCCTCAGGCTCACCCGCTGGGCCGTGGCAGGGTGGCGCGCGAGCATGCGAATGGCGTCTAGGCCTTCTTGCTCGCCAGCAGCATCCCTGTGGCTCGGAAAGTTCTGGCCGAGAACTACTTTGCGACCGGTGTCATGCAAGCGCGGTGCAAATCGAAATCCGGAGGGTTCTTGTGGCGAGAGGGTCCAGCCAGTGAGTACGCGGGCCAGCTCGCGCACATCGGTTTGCGAATATCCACCATCCACACCCAGGGTGTGCAATTCCATCAACTCGCGGGCATAGTTTTCGTTCAAGCCGCGGGTTTTGCCTTGTTGCCCCCGGGTTCCCTCAGCCACGCTTTGGGCTTGATCCAGGTAGCCCAACATGGCCGGGTGGTGTGCGCTTGCCAGCAGCAGGTCTTCAAATTTACCGAGCGCGTGCGCCCGTGCAACGTTGATCCAATAGTGGCCCACGAAAGGTCGCACTGAACCCTTGCCCACAAATACATTAAGGTGGTTAAACCAAAACTCCGTCATGCGCGCCAGCAGTGGATTCTCGACTTCAGGTTGGCTGGCAGAGATCAATCGCCAAGCGCTGGCTTGCTGCACGACCCTGCGGCTGAAGTGGATGGGATCTGCGGGTTCGGAAAAGTCCATGCGGCGCAGCTGTGGTGATCCGCCATCGTCCACGACATTGGCTTTGAGTTGCTTGCGGGCTTCGCGCTCGCGGCGGGCGCCCTCCACCAAGTGAGGTAACGATGCATTGAAGTCAGCCAAATCTGCTGCAATAGTGGGTGGATGTTGGCTGGCAGCCCACGCTGCGTCCAATTGGGCCAACGCCCAAGCCTTTGGGCTCAAGGACGATGCCACAGATTGCATCAAGACTGGGCTGGGGCCGTAAGCCACCCGCGATAGTGCGCGCCATGTCGTGGGAATTGCACTGTCGGCGATCGCGGATGTTTGTCCGAAAGACAAAGTGGGGAATGCAGTGGTACTGACCCCCATACTGCCCCAAGTGGCTAACAACTTGAGCGTGGATCGTCGGCTAAGACCGGCAGAGATAGTGGCGGGTACGGCTTGCATACAGACAACTCAGGTTGGTCCGCAAGGCGATGCGGGTACGTGTTTGTAACGCCAAAGCCCACTGTTGCGGTGACTGGGCTGGTAGGCTTTACATAGCGTTACCTGGGTGCAAAGCTATGTAAAGCTAAATGGTTGTATCAGTTGCGTACGCCGCTCACTACATGGCCTGCCGGTACATGGCGGGCGGCAGATTCAATGTGACCGGTCTGGTCGTCAAAGAAAAAATCGGGTTCAAACTCTCGCAGAAACTCGCCTTTATCCAGGCCGCCCAAAAACATGGCCTCATCCACCTCAATGTTCCAGTTCATCAGGGTGCGTATGGCCCGCTCATGGGCCGGGGCACTTCGGGCGGTTACAAGGGCTGTGCGAATGCGCATTTGTGGTGATGCTGCCTGCTGCAAGCGATGTAGCGCCACCAACAGTGGTTTGAAAGGGCCGTCGGGCAGGGGTTGCGCTACCTTGTCCTGCTCGTGCTGCTGAAATGCGCTAAGCCCATGGGACTGGTAAACCCGCTCCGCCTCATCGCTGAACAGCACGGCATCACCGTCAAAAGCAATACGCACTTCGCAAGGGTGCGCGTCACTTGCGTGCGCGGAAAGTGGGTACACCTGGGCCGCAGGCACATTGGCCGCAAGTGCGGATCGCACATCGCTCAAATGGGTACTTAAAAACAGATTGGCGTGCAGAGGTTTTAGGTAACGCCAAGGAGACTCACCCCGCGTAAAGGTACAGCGGATGATGGGAAGCGCGTAGTGCGAGGCGGATTTCATCACGCGCAAGCCACTGACGGGGTCGTTGCGTGACAGGATCACGACTTCGACGTTTTGCGCAGTGTCTGTGTTGAAGGCCAGCAGTTTTTTAACCAAAGAAAAGGCGACTCCCGGTTTGGCCGGGATGTCTAGGCGTTCCAGCTGCAGCCGCATGTAAGCGGTGTCGTCGTTTTGTTCGAAGACCTGGTTCTCTTCTTCGAAATCAAACAGCGCCCGGCTGGAGATGGCTACGACCAGTTTGCCGTCAAGCGTAATTCCCATGGTGGCCTCGCTTTTTGAAAGTGTGCGTTACTGCTGCAAAAACATCCGGTACACCGGATTGGCAGTTTCTTCAACATAGGGGTAATCTAGCGCCTGCAAGAACTTTGCAAATGCCTTGTCGTCGGCTTGTGGCACTTGCAGGCCAACCAGAATACGACCGTAATCTGCACCCTGGTTGCGGTAATGAAAAAGGCTGATGTTCCACCCGGGACGCATCAAACTCAAGAACTTCATTAGCGCACCGGGGCGCTCTGGGAACACAAAGCGAAGTAGTCGTTCATCCTGCGCCAGGCTGCTGTGTCCGCCCACCATGTGGCGGATGTGTTCTTTGGCTAGTTCGTCGTGTGTCAGGTCCAATGTCTGAAAGCCGTGCTTACCAAAGTTCTGGGCAATCTTGGCCGACTCGCCCTTGCCCTGGGTCGTCAAGCCGACAAACACGTGGGCTTTGGCGGCATCACTAATGCGGTAGTTGAACTCGGTCACATTGCGGGTACCGCCCGGTAGAGCCCCGATCAACTCGCAAAACCGCTTAAAGCTACCACGCTCTTCCGGAATGGTGACGGCAAACAGGGCCTCACGTTCCTCGCCCACCTCGGCCCGCTCCGCAACAAAGCGCAGACGATCAAAGTTCATATTGGCCCCACACAGAATGGCGGCGTAGGTTTCGCCTTTGGTCTTGTGGGTGGTGACGTATTGTTTGATGGCAGCTACTGCCAATGCGCCAGCCGGTTCAACGATGCTGCGCGTATCCACAAAAATGTCTTTGATGGCGGCGCATACAGCATCGGTGTCCACAGTCATAAATTCATCCACCAAACTGCTAGCCACCCGGAAGGTTTCCTCGCCCACGAGCTTGACGGCCGTGCCATCTGAAAATAGACCGACATCAGGCAAGGTAACGCGCTGTTTTGCCGCCACGGATTGCATCATGGCGTCCGAGTCGCTCATCTGCACCCCGATAACTTTGATGCGTGGATCCACGGCCTTGATGTAATTGGCGACACCCGCTATCAGCCCACCGCCGCCGATTGCGACAAACACGGCATCCAAACTGGCATTGCTTTTGCCGCGCGCTTTTTGTCCCGCCTTGGCGGCTTTGTCCGCGCCCAATGTTTGCACTTGGCGCAAAATCTCCATGGCAATGGTGCCCTGGCCAGCAATCACATCGGGATCGTCAAACGGGTGAACGAAAGTCAGGTTCTGTTTCTTTTGCAGCTCCAGCGAGTGGCTGTATGCATCGGAATAGCTGTCACCGAAAAGCACCACCTCCCCACCAAACCCACGTACGGCGTCCACTTTGACTTGGGGCGTGGTGGTCGGCATCACAATGACAGCGCGCGCGCCTAATTTGCTGGCACTGAGTGCGACGCCCTGTGCATGATTGCCCGCCGACGCACAGATGACCCCCTTTAGCAATTGCGCGGCGGACAGCTGGGCCATCTTGTTGTAAGCCCCGCGCAATTTGAAGCTGCGTACCGGTTGCTGGTCCTCGCGCTTGAGCAGCACCGTGTTGTGCAGACGGCGACTTAAATTGCGCGCGGGCTCCAGCGCCGTCTCGGTAGCAACGTCGTAGACGCGGGCAGTCAAAATCTTCTTCAAGTAATCCTGCGGAGACAGCGGGGTTGGAAGGGGCTTGGGTAAACTCATGCTCTAAGTATAGCGATTCGATTTTCTGCTCCGCGCGGAGCACACAGAAAGGTAAAATTCATGGAATGCACAGTGAGCTGGACCGGTGGATCGGGCGCACGCTCGGGCATGGGTTTTTTGGCAGAAACCGGGAGCGGCCACACGCTGATGATGGACGGCGCGCCAGACGCCGCCAAGCCTGAAAACGGGGGTCAAAACTTGGCGCCTCGGCCCATGGAAACGGTGCTGGCGGGTACTGGCGGCTGCACGGCTTATGACGTCGTGCTGATCTTAAAACGGGGCCGCCATGATGTGCAGGGCTGCTCCGTGAAGCTCACCTCAGAGCGGGCAGAGGCTGACCCCAAGATTTTTACCAAGATTCATATGCACTTCACGGTGACGGGGAAAGACTTGCCCGCCGTGGCCGTGGAGCGGGCGATTGCGATGAGTCATGACAAGTATTGTTCTGCCAGCATCATGCTCGCCAAAATGGCGGACATTACGACCAGCTTTGAAGTAGTTCCCGCCTGAGAGTGCTGATACGGTGGGCTTAGATGCGGTTGGCTACAGTCGTCATGATTTTGGCCGCCGCCCGCATCAGTTGTTGCACTGGCGGGGGTAGTGCCGCGGCACCTGCCGCCTGAGCTTCGTCGGCGTGGCGCAGCTCGTCATCCCGCATCTGCACCACAATGGAGCGTGACGCGTGGTCTCTCTCGGGCAATAATTCCAAGTGACTTTGAAGATGTTCACCCACTTGGCGCTCGGTTTCCACCACAAAACCCAAGCTGACTGCATCGCCTAATCGCCCGGCAATCAGCCCCATACCGAAGGCGCCGGCATACCACAGCGGGTTCAGCAAAGAAGGTCGTGCTCCCAATTCTTCCAGTCGTTGCGCTGTCCACGCCAAATGGTCGGCTTCTTCGATACTGGCCCGCACGAAATGGGCACGGAGCGCTTCGTTTTTTGTAGCAAGAGCTTGCGCCGCGTAAAGTGCTTGCGCGCACACCTCGCCTACATGGTTAACCCGCATCAAGCCTGCTGACTGCTGAGTTTCTTGTGTATCCAGCGCAGTATTTGTGTCAGCCACAGTGGGACAGGCGTGCGCTGCGCGCGGAGCGGCAAACAAGGTGCGAAGTGCTGTATCTGCGGCGTTGAGTAAAGCATCCATGATAATTTGTGCGTGTACGTTTGAGGTCGAAGTCTAGCGCGCTTGCGCTTGACGCACCTGTGTAACTTTTTGTGGTGCACCCGCAACAAAATACGGGTATCCCTCTTAAATGGCGACTTTTTGGTGCCAATACTTTGCCAAAGGCGCTCAGGTCTGGTGCAAT
>JANYEE010000083.1 GCA_025363275.1 Burkholderiales bacterium
CCGGCGAACACGACATGACCGACAACATCATTCACTTGGTGTTGGCCCGCCTGCCCGATGCGCCTCCTGGCATCAAGGGCGTGAGCCTGTTCATCGTGCCCAAGTTCAATGTGAACAAAGACGGCAGCCTGGGTAGCCGCAACGGTATCTACTGCGGTGGCCTGGAGCACAAGATGGGCATCAAGTCCAACGCCACGGCGCAGATCGTCATGGATGAAGCCATCGGCACCATGGTTGGCCAGCCCAACAAGGGCATGCAGGGCATGTTCGTGATGATGAACTCCGCCCGCTTGGGAGTGGGCAACCAGTCGCTGGGTCTGACCGAAGTGGCCTACCAGAACGCCTTGGCCTATGCCAAAGACCGCATCCAAATGCGCTCCTTGACCGGCACCAAGGCCAAAGACAAAGCAGCGGACCCGATCATCGTCCACCCCGATGTGCGCAAGATGCTGCTCACTGCCAAGGCCTATGCCGAAGGCGGTCGCATGCTGCAGGCTTACTGCGCCATGTTGCTCGAAAAAGAGCACGGTCACCCTGACGAAAAGGTGCGCAAGGACTCAGGCGAACTGGTCGCCATGCTGACCCCCATCGCCAAGGCCTTTTTGACTGACAACGGTCACGTTGCTACCAACGCTTGCATGCAAGTCTTTGGCGGCCACGGCTTCATCAAGGAATGGGGCATGGAGCAGTTCGTGCGCGACAACCGCATCAACATGATCTACGAAGGCACCAACACCATCCAGTCGCTTGACTTGCTGGGCCGCAAGATCCTGGGCAACAACGGCGCTACGCTGAAGAAATTCGGCAAGTTGATTGGCAAGCTGGTGGAAGAAGAAGGTACCAATGAAAAGATGTCGGAATTCATCACCCCCATCGCCGTACTGGGCGACCAGATGACCAAGTTCACGACCGAAATCGGCTTCAAGGGTTTCCAGAACCCGGACGAAGTGGGCGCCGCTGCGGTGGACTACCTGCGCGTGGCCGGTCACCTGGTGTTCGGTTACTTCTTTGCTCGCATGGCTCAAGTGGCATTGCGCGAAATTGCGGTGGGTAACACCGATCAGTTCTACCTGGCCAAGCTGCAAACCGCACGCTTCTACTTCGCCAAGCTGTTCCCTGAGACCGCAACGCTGATGCGCACCGCGCGCACCGGCAGCAAGGTGCTGATGGATACCGACGCTGTTTTCGCGTAATTACTTCACCATACCACCGGGGGTTTTGACCATGCGTTTGACTGTTCTTGCTGCCGTTCTGGCCGGGTCTGCAGTGTCTGCTGCGATGGCGCAGACCACCCCAGTGGGGTTGTGGAAAACTATTGACGATAAAACCGGAGAGGTGTCTTCGGAAGTTCGCATTGTGGACAACGGTGGCGTTCTCACCGGACGCATCGAAAAACTCCTGCGCAAGAACGTCAAACCAGATGCTGTGTGCGAACTTTGCACTGACAACCGTAAGAACCAACCCGTTCTGGGTCTGGAAATCATCCGCGGCGCTAAGAAAGCTGACGACAAGGCGGTCTGGGAGGGAGGCAAAGTGCTCGATCCAGATGACGGTAAGGAATACACCTTGAAGCTCACCCCGCTAGAGGATGGCAAGAAACTGCAAGTGCGCGGCTACATCGCCTTCTTTTACCGCACCCAGATCTGGGTTCGCGCCCAATAATTTCAGGAATAACTATGTCCCGTTTCAATGTTCGAAAAGTTGCCGTGCTCGGCGCGGGGGTCATGGGTGCGCAAATCGCCGCCCACCTCGTCAATGTCAAGGTGCCGGTGGTGCTGTTTGACCTGCCCGCCAAAGAGGGCCCCAAGAATGGCATCGTGACCAAAGCCATTGAGAATTTGAAAAAGCTCAAGCCCGCGCCATTGGGCGTGGTGGACGATGCTGCATTAATTGGCCAGGCCAACTACGAAGAGCATCTGGAGCAGCTCCGTGATTGCGATCTGATCATCGAGGCCATCGCTGAGCGCATGGACTGGAAGCTCGATCTGTACAAGAAGATCGCGCCTTTCATTGGCCCCAACACCATCGTCGCGTCCAACACCTCCGGCCTGTCGATCACCAAATTGAGTGAAGCACTGCCGGAAGAAATCAAGCACCGCTTCTGCGGCATTCACTTCTTCAACCCACCCCGCTATATGGCGCTGGTGGAGTTGATCAACACCCCCACCACCGAAGTCCAGTACCTGGATGCACTGGAAGACTTTGTCACCAGCAACCTGGGCAAGGGCGTGGTGCGCGCCAAGGACTCCCCGAACTTCATCGCCAACCGCGTCGGCATCGCCGGCATGTTGACGACCATGAAGGAAGTGGAAAACTTCAGTTTGACGTTTGATGTGGTCGACGACCTGACTGGCAAGAAGCTGGGTCGCGCGTCCTCCGGGACATTCCGCACTGCAGACGTGGTCGGTCTGGACACTATGGGCCATGTGATCAAGACGCTGCAGGACACCCTGAGCATTGAGACCGACCCTTTCTATGAGAGCTTCGCCACCCCTGCGGTGCTGAAGACCTTGCTGGAGATGGGCAATCTGGGTCAAAAGACCAAGGCCGGTTTCTTCAAGAAGGTAGGCCGCGATGTGCTGCGCTTTGATCTGGAAAGCAAAGAGTACGTGCCTGCCGGTACCAAAGCAGATGAGGTCTATGGCCGCATGCTGAAGAAGCCTGCTGCCGAGCGCCTGAAACTGCTGCGCAACGCCGAAGGCAAAGAGGGTCAGTTCCTCTGGGCCATCCTGCGCAACAGCTTCCACTACGCCGCCATCCACCTGGCTTCGATTGCCGACAACGCCCGCGATGTGGACTTCTGCATGCGCTGGGGCTTCGGCATGAAGCAAGGCCCCTTCGAACTGTGGCAGGAAGCCGGTTGGTTGTTCGTTGCCAACATGATCAAGGAAGATATCGACGCCGGTAAAGCGCTGTGCAAGGCGCCACTGCCGGATTGGGTGTTCAACGGTCCGGTGGCCGAGCGCGGTGGTGTGCACCAGCCGGAAGGTTCGTGGAACCCGACGACAGGCACCTTCGCACCCGTGCGCAAGCTGCCCGTGTACGAACGCCAACACTTCCCCGAGAGTGTGCTAGGTGCCAACGCGCCCGCCGCAGAAACAGCGGGCACCACGATTTCTGAAGACGAATCCATCCGCCTGTGGACGCTGGACGGCGAAGTATTGATCGCCAGCATCAAGACCAAGATGCACGCCATCGGTGGCGGTGTCATCGAAGGCCTGTTGCAAGCGCAAGAGCTGGCCGAGAAAGACTACAAAGGCCTGGTGATCTGGTCGCCCGACGACATGTTCTCCGTCGGTGCCGACCTGCAGGGCATGATGCCCGCGTTCATCATGGGTGGGGTCAAGGCCGTTGAGGGCGCGGAAGCCGAGCTGCAAAACGCCATGCTCAAGCTGCGCTATTCCAACGTGCCGGTCATCTCCGCTGTGCGCGGTTTGGCACTGGGCGGTGGCTGCGAGCTGGCGGTTTACTCCAGCAAGCGCGTCGT
>JANYEE010000098.1 GCA_025363275.1 Burkholderiales bacterium
GCGGCAGAGCCCTCTTGCACCAGCAGGGCTTCCTCGGCCAGTCGGTCCAGGGAGAGCTCGGCCTGGGCCTCGTGGTGTTTGATGACGGGCCGGAATTCCAGCGCGCCCATGGCACGCGCGCCAATGTAGGCCAGCCGGTCCAGCGGCGTAATCGAATGCGCCGACCATCCTGCCGCAGCTTTCAGGTACCGATCCATCAGCAGCAGGCCCCAGCCGTCGGGCAGGGCATCGTTAAAGACACCATGCAGCTGCTCGAACACGGCGCTGGATGCTTTGAACGGCGTAGTCGACAGGGCAAAGGGCTTCATGGGCGAGAGCGGCTGCCCCCGCGCCACCCAGCCTGCGTCATACGCAAACCAGATAACGCCCCGCGCGTCCATGGCCAAGCCCCCCACGCGGGTCCCGGCCATCAAGACGTCGAGTTCGGTGATGTGCCTCACATGCGGCCTCTCAGTCTGGGCTTGGCGGTAATGTCGGCCAGCGAAATGGCTTCAGGCTCAGGAAAAAGCCCTTCAAAAGCATCCAGGCAATCCAGCACTTGCGCCAGCTTGAGCAAAGAGTCCAAAGAGATGGCACCGCTGGTCTCAAACCGCCGGATGGAAGCTGCCGAGACCCCGGATTTGGCCGCCAGCGTTTCCCTGGATAAGTTGGTGGCCACCCGCCGTGCGCGCGCTTGTTGGGCTAGCAGTTGCGCAACATCGCCGGGTGATTTAAATGACAACATAGTGTCTTTAATTGTATCAATACAAGTTTAAGTGATAGCTAAATATCAATTAATTCGACTAAAAATCAAGGACATTAGCAACGAAGCCAACACCACCTGCAGCCCCAGCGCCAAGCCCGCAGACTTCATGACCTTCCGGGTGGGCTTGTTTGGGCTGGAGAAACTGCACAACGCGGATAGGACGGTTGAGCAGTTGGCGAAGGCGTTGAATCGGATTGCGGTGGGGTGAGGGGGTATGAAGGCCCATCGCGACGTGCTGTTGCTGGATGCAAGAAGCAACCGTAAAAATGCAGGCCCAAAGCGCGCCTGGATACGGCGCATTTTTTGCGGGTTATCGGGTTTCACATCTGCTATGTGCCCCTGGAACTGTACGGTGAAGGACTGGACCTTCAAAGGAAGCTCGCCAGCCACGTTCGGTACTACACATCACCGCCCACGCGCCTTGTTCAAAGCGCGGCCTACTCTCGAAAGACCCGAGCCCCAACCCGCTTCTTGCGCGCTGGCTTGGCTTTGTCGTACTGGGTGGAATCAAATCCCATCCGTTGCGCTAATAGGCCTTCAGAGTCGATGAGCGGTTCAAGCTCCTCGAAATCACGCGCAGTCACACCAAGCCCCGCAAAGAACGATTTCCATCCATTGACCTTGGCAATGATCTCGGCAACGTCTGCCGCAGCCTCAGGCGGCGTCAAGTTGAAAACACCGCAGACACTCATGGCCTCATCCAGGTTTGGCTCCCTCCTCGTCTCAGAGATAAAGAACTGGTGCTCGGTCGCACCCGAGCCCGTGGGCACGATGTCGTAGGCTTTACTCAGAGTCATTCGCATGGTGCGCCCGGATACCGTGCACATCAGGGAATGGTTCTTTTCGTGGTCGTCGGTGTTGGCGATCAGGATGTTAAAAATCATGCGCTTGAACAGCTCACGCAGTTGGGCATTCAGCGTCTGGATATCCGCAAACTGTTTGAGTGCGCGCGCTAGTTGCGGGTAGCCAAATTCCGGGTCTTGCCCACCCGGCGTCATGGATCGCAGCAGGGTGCAGGCGGAAATACAGTGGACGCGTTGCGCACCCGCGCGGTCAAACCGCTCTACGGCTACGGCGTGTTCGCCACTGAGTTGAATCAACTGCGTGCGTGCCACATCCAAGCCCGCTGCGCGTGCCAGCTCCATGGTGGCGTGCTCCACCAAGGGCTGGTCAAACGGCTCCGCGTTGTAAAACTTGATGACGAACTCTTGGCTGCCTATGGAAATGGCAGCCTTGGGCTTGGCACCGCCCAGGCTTCCGCCCGCAGAGACAAGGGCGCGCATCTGATCATCCAGCTCTCCAACACCCGATTCGATGATGCGTATTGCCGCGCTGATGGCGGGGGCATCTTGCAGCCGAGGCAGTGTGGTGCCCCCAAAGGGTGTGTAGATGTCTTTGGAGTCGGAAACCCCCAATGCGCCAAAGCGCTCATGACCCGCGAAGTACAGATGGTCATAGACCGTGGCGGCGGGTTTGTACAGGTAGCGGATGAGTTTTTCGCCCCACCGATCCGGCCGCGCGTCATCCACGGCACCGGGCGCGCCGCTTTGTCGCACGTGGTGGTGAACCGGTGCATAGGCATCCTGCGCCAACGGGAGGTCTGGGCTTAGGGCGAAGCCTGCAGCAAGCCAGGTGGCTTCATAGGTCAGAGAGCAATCGCCGTTGCGCATGTGTTTAAGCTCGCCCACCACGGTGGGACGGGCGGGGTCCAGCAAACTCCACAAGAAGAGTTGGGCGGGGGGTTTTTGGTGTGACCTGCGCGTTGCCATGCCCATGCCTCGGCTAATTCTTGTTAAAGCGGGAGCCTGCCCGCGCATTGGCCGACGCGCGCGCGCGGGTGCGTCCCAGTGCTAGCGCCGCCTGCACGTCCAGCTCCAGAGCGCCTTTGTCGTGTTCCGGCGATGCGATTTGTGCCAATTCCGAATCCCGCCCCATGAGCCACAGGCTGGTGGCGTACACGGCCATCGAGACTGTGGGGTCGCCCGCTTCCATGCGACTGAGCGTGGGGATGGAAATGCCCATGCGCTTGGCGCGCGCCGCCTGCGATTCGCGCCGTCGCGTTCTGGCCACGGCTAGGTGCGAGCCCAGGGCTTCTATGGCCGCTAGGGTTTGCGGGGATAGTTGGTCGGAGACGGTGGAATTTTTTGGCATAACAACATATATATTATTGATACTCGTTGTTTTGTCAATATATATGTTGCTATTTACCAGGCTGGTCTAAAAAGCCGCTTGGGCGCTAAAAAACGCAAAATTTGGATCAAACCGAGCTGAGGCCCTGGTATTTGCTGCCTGGCTAGCTATCAAAAACATAGTGAATCCGGGCGACTGACAGTCGGCCGCTCACCTAGAAAAGCCTAAACACCAAGGGCATCAACAACGAAGCCAACACCACCTGCAGCCCCAGCGCCAAGCCTGCATACGCCCCCACATCTGCATTCACCTGCAGTGCCCGCACGGCGCCGATGCCATGCGCGCCCGCGCCGCCATTGACGGCACCACCAGCACCAGCTTTGCGTGTGATTTGAAGAAGTGGCTGCAAGTGATGGAAGCCTATGAGAGCGGCGCCCACATGTACCACGCCACCATGCCCACCGATGCGCTGACGCGCCTGCGCGAAGTGATGCAAGAAACCCGCGCCTACGGCTTTGACAAAGTGCGCGCCGAGCAACAACAACTGGGCGACCGCGTGCGCGAGTTGTTTGAG
>JANYEE010000113.1 GCA_025363275.1 Burkholderiales bacterium
GGACCGGCTGGCCTACATTGGCGCGCGTGCCATGGGCGCGCTGGAATTCCGGCCCGTCATCAAACACCACGAGGCCCAGGCCGAGCTCTCCCTGGACCGACTGGCCGAGGAAGCCCTGCTGGTGCAAGAGGGCTCTGCCGCCGATGTGTTGGGGGCTCTGTATTTGTACGGCGGCTCCCCCGGTGGCGCGCGGCCCAAGGTGACGGTGGCCATGGAGCGCGGAGGTCAAGGCTGCATCTCGGGCTTTGCCGATATTCCGGACCACTTTGCGCACTGGATCGTCAAATACCGGAGCAAGGATGGCGACCCGGATTCCATGGGCCGCATCGAACTGGCCTATGCCCGCATGGCCCAAGCCGCCGGCGTGGAGATGCCACCCACCCAACTGGTGCAAGCCACCGTGCGCGGCAAGCCCGAGGACTTCTTTGCCGTGCAGCGCTTTGACCGCATCGGCAACCAACAGCTGCATGTGATCTCGCTCAGCGGCATGCTGGAGATCACCCACCGTGCCCCCAGCATCGACTACACCAACCTGCTTAAAGCGGTGGGGTTTGCCACCAAAGACCAACGCGAAGTGCACAAGGCGTTTCGGCGCATGGTCTTCAATGTGCTGGCACACAACAAAGACGACCACGTCAAAAACTTTGCGTTCATGCAGGTGGGCAAAGGCTTTGTGCTGACACCGGCGTTTGACCTCACCTTCAGTGCCGGTATCAACAATATGCACACCACGGCGATTGGCGGTGAAGGCCGGCCGGGGCTAGCGGCTGTTCGGCAGGTGGCCAGGGAGCTCGATATCGACAAGGCCGATGCGATCATCGGGCAGGTGTTTGAGGCTGTGTCGGGGTGGAGTGGGTTTGCCGCGGAACTGCAGGTGCCTGCGGCGGTGGCTGAGGACTATGGGAGGGCGATTTCTGCTGAGCCTTGTTTTGCGGAGTTGGCGGCGCGTGGGCGGTGATGTGGTTGGTGATGTGTTGGTGCCGGTTTTTAGTTTAGCTATATTTTTTATAGCTAGCCAGGCAATAAATACCTGGGCCACAGCACGATTTGACCAAGTTTTTGTGCTTTTGGGGCATGAGCCTCAAAGGCTCTGATCGGCCCATAGCGGAAGGTCGATTCAAAGAATAGCAGTCGTTCAACCTTGAAATTCGGTTTCTCTCATTTGGCAGCAACTGCCAGCAGTGCCTTCGGATTGGTACGGGCAATGGTGAGCAGAGTTCGGGCGGCTCCACTGGGCTGTTTGCGCCCCTGCTCCCATCCCTGAAGCGTCCTTACAGACACACCAAGCAGTGCGGCGAACTGTGACTGCGACAGTCCCGTGCGCTCCCGCGCCTCGACAGCCGGGGAAGAGACCACCACAGTCTTTCCCGCCTTCATTTGCTGCACAGACTCAAGCAGCTCGGCAGCCAGGTCGCGTTTGGATTCGTAAGCGCGCAGTTGCGCATCAGTAAGAGGTTTAGCTTTCGAGGGCATGACGAATTTCCTTCAGCTTTGCGCCCGTGATGTTGTCCGTCTTGGCTTTCGCGTACAGAAGGAGAAGCACGACTTCGTGCTCTGCTGTGCGCGTGAAGTAGATAACACGAACCCCACCGGACTTGCCTATACCAGCCCGACGCCAGCGGACCTTTCGGATCCCACCAGACTCGGGCACCACATCTCCAGCGTCGGGACATTCGGCAATATAAGCCGCGAACTGACCCCTCTCTTCCTCGGTCCAGTACATCGGCCATTGCTTCTGGAACAGGAGAGTTTCGACAACTGTGAGCATTCAGTGAACTATACGCCTTAGGAGGATAAATGTCTACGCCGCACTTGTGATGCATAACCACGGCGGCTTTGCTCACAGGATCGTCGAATACCGCAGAAAGGATGGTCTCACCTTCAGTGCAATATTTAGACCACGGCAATTGGCGGCGAAGCCCGGGAGTTCGACATCAACAAGGCGATCCCATCATCGCGCAGGTGTTTGAGTCTGTGTCAGGCTGGAGTGGATTTGCTGCAAGCACATCGGCACGGGCCTGGGGGCTGGATTTGCCGCACGAGGTGTTGCTATCGCTCGCGCCCAAATCAGTGACCGCACCCGTGGCTATGGGCATTGCCGAAAAGATCAGCGGCATCCCCGCACTATCGGCAGTGTTTGCGGTACTGACCGGGCTGGTGGGCGCTGTCAGCGGGCGCTACCTGTTCAATGCGCTGCGCATCCCCTTCACCACCGCAGGCTGGACCGCCCGCGGCTTTGCACTGGGCACCGCCGCGCACGGCCTGGGCGCCGCGCGCGCACTGCAGGTGAATGTGGATGCGGGGGCGTATGAAGGATTGGCGCTGGGGCTGCAGGTGGTGTTGGCTTCGTTGTTGATGCCGTTAGTTTTTAGACTGCTTGAAACTGCGTAATTATCTGCGGCCATCGCACCATGACTGGAAGTCACAAAGTATCCAGCGCTTAGTGCTCGTTAATGGGCTAAGCGCTTGACAACGATGCTTTTTGCGAGATTGATAGCTTTGCGATAGATCACCTGCGGGATATAGTGACTTGGTACTAAATCCTTTATCTACAGTCAAACACCCATCTTATGGACACACCTACTCTTGTTCTGTCGAGCACCTTGATCGCCGGTCTAGTCAGTGCTCTAGTTAGTGGCTGGTTTAACTTGCAATCAAAAAAGAATGAGTACGCGAACGCGTATTTCAAGCTCATCTGAGATAGACGGCTCGAGGCTTATGAGGAAATTGAGAAGCTCATTAGCTCAATTAAAGTTGCGGTAGTGGACTCCGACAATCGTCCATATCACTTGCTCTTTTCAAAGGACGATGGCCACGCAGGCGTTTACAAGGCGCTAACTGGAAGCATGTCCAAAGCACTCTGGGTGTCTCACGATCTATTTGTACTTACGAGACAACTGAATCTGCTTGTGTACGGTGGTTCAATCAATGAAATCGGGCTTATCGAGCTCGGAAAAATGAACTACAAAGCCGTCTCTGACCTCCGAACAAGGATGGAAAAAATTCACCTAAGAGATATGCTGACGCTCCACGATGCACCAAAATTTCTTAGATCGAAAAAGCCTGCAGACTCTTACGGAGAAATACCTCCTCAAGTTAAGCCTAAGTAAGCAAAGATATCCGCCATGAAATCCTGCGTCTACACCGACATCCGCAACCCTAGCCAGTCACTAAGTGCGAGAGAGTTCGGCTATTTGTGAGCGAGATGGGCTGTCGAGAACACCACTGAAACAACAAAATATTTTCAATTGCCACCTCTATCAACCCTCCCCGGATTGACGATCCCAGCAGAGGGGCTTTTGCTTAAATCGGCAATCATGCTCGCCCTACAAGGCGCTGCATATTGGATGTTTGCTGCCGGAGTTCAACATTTAAATGGCCTTATTAGCATTGTCCAATTTACTGAAACTCTACAGGATCTCAAACAGGGACGCGATGACTTGATTGATGAACTAAAGGTTTCAAATGGAGGTCGATTTGTGCCAGATCTAATAAACGTTACTACATATCTATTCGACCGGTTCTTCCATGATCTACTTAGCGACATGAGCGAACGCCTAGTGCAAGACCCGACAGCGGTGAATTTCACTCTAAGCAAGACCGCCGTCACGTTTATGGAAGTCTTAAAAAAGTACTTTAAGACAGAAATTCCAATGGCCGATCAACTGACCATTGCAACTTTAATTGATGAATTTTCCGTTTCGACTGTCGTGACGATAGCTCAAATGATGGAAATTTCAAAGTAGGTCCGGACACCTATTCCTCAACGCGAAATACTAGCTTTTTTAAGGCGCTAGCTTTTTGCAAACATAACTTTAGTGAACCCTCACTCCGCAGCAATCCGATTCAAGGCCCCCGCCAACTGCTCCACCGTCCGGTCCGCGTTGTGCAGTTTCTCCAGCCCAAACAAGCCCACGCGAAAGGTCATGAAGTCCGCAGGCTCATCGCACTGCAGTGGCACACCGGCGGCGGTCTGCAAGCCTGTAGCCAGGAATTTCTTGGAAGACTGAATGCCCGCGTCTTCGGTGTAGCTCACCACCACGCCGGGGGCCTTGAAGCCATCGGCGGCCACGCTGCGGATGCCGCGG
>JANYEE010000148.1 GCA_025363275.1 Burkholderiales bacterium
TGGACGCTGTGCTCGCCGTGGCCCAGATTGCGCTGGACAGTGGCCCCCAGGCCAACCAGAGCTTTATGCTGGACAAGCCGCTGCGCGAATCGCGCGACGAATTCGAAAAGGCTTACTTCGAATACCACCTGGCGCGCGAAAACGGCTCCATGACCCGGGTGGCCGAAAAGACCGGCCTGGAGCGCACCCACCTTTACCGCAAGCTCAAACAACTCGGCGTGGACTTGAGCCGCAGCAAACGCAGCGGCCTCTGATTTTTGCAACTTGTGGCGCTGTTTTGAAAGAGAGCCCATTCTTGCTGCTATAATGCAAGGCTTGGCCCGGTAGCTCAGTCGGTAGAGCAGAGGATTGAAAATCCTTGTGTCGGTGGTTCGATTCCGCCCCAGGCCACCAAATATGCGGGAATAGCTCAGTTGGTAGAGCGATACCTTGCCAAGGTATAGGTCGAGAGTTCGAGCCTCTTTTCCCGCTCCATTTTTAAAAAAGCCCATCCTCTGTGACGGGCTTTTTTATGTCTGAAACTTCTGTTTTGGCAAATGGCTTGTTCAGTCCTAGCCCGGGGTTTCTTCCAGGTGATATCACCGTTGAAAACTCCTAAACCCGGTAGTTTTGCCGCTTTAAGGTTGGCAGATGACCGTCGTCTGTTGTGCTGGGTGGTCAATCACTACAAGCTGCGGTAACATCCCGCCAATATATGAAGGATCGGTGATGTTCAGTGCGTTTTTTGGCAAAGGCGACAAGGATGCCAAACCGCCGGCTAAGGGCCCGGGGCCATCCCGCGGGCTGGAAGTCATTGAAGATGATCCGGATACGGCGTGGGGTTTGTGGGACAGCGCATTGGCGGAGCAGGATTCACGTTTTCATGCGGACGGCCCTGCATCGGCGGCGTCTGTAGCTCCTGTCGCGGCTGACCTGCCTGTGCCCGCTCTCGATGTGGACATTGGGAACTTGCCGACTCAACCTCTAGGCCTCGAAGAAATGACGCCGGAGCAGCGCAAAGACGCAGCGTTGTTAGTTGTCGAATCGCACCACCAGCGCATTGCCAACACCATTCGCACACTGTGGGGCTATAAAGAATGTAGTCTGTATATCAACAAGCTGATCATGAATGGTGGAGATGGCATGGGGCACGCCCGCATCGGCTTTAACCAAGACGCTGCTGAAGCCATGCTGGTACTTGCTGATATCCACGACAGCCTGTACGGCGCATCGGTTGATCCTGCATTAGATTTCGCAGAGACAACCCGCGGCACTGGCTGGGGTAAATTACGGTAATTTTTAGTCGTTTTCCGCTGTAGCCCGCGTATTTACTGCCTGAGTAGCTACAAAAAATATAGCAAAACGGTTAATTTCGTTCATCGTTTGTTGGCAGTTTGTTCTGCTGTATCCAGCGCCCTTTTTGCAAATTCAGCCCGCAAAGCCTTCAGCTTTTCACGTGGATCTTCTTTCACCGTAGCTTTGTCCAAGCCCATTTCGGCGATAAACCGACTGGGCAACACCGCCACCATGTCGCGGCCTTTTTTGCGCCTGCGTGTCCAGCTCACGGCCAGGCTGCGTTGGGCGCGGGTAATGCCCACATACATTAGGCGACGCTCTTCCTGCAGGCGTTGCACGATGTCGTCCCGGGCTGCGCTGCTGTCATCCGGGTTGTCGGCCAATTTAAAAGGCAGCATGCCTTCGGTCACGCCCACCAGCATCACATGCGGCCATTCCAGGCCCTTTGAGGCGTGCAGGGTGGATAGCGTGACCTGGTCTTGGTCTTTCTCGCGGTCTTGAATCGTGGACAGCAGTGCAATGGTTTGCGCGACTTCCAGCAAGTTTTTCACTTCGCGCGGGGCAACGCCGGTCGCGTCGTCCATCTCACCACCGCAGCGCTGGGCCATCCAGTCGCAAAACTCCATCACATTCCCCCACTTGGCAGCAGCTACTTTCTCGCTTTCTTCGCCGTCGGTCAGGTGCTTTTCGTAGTCGATTTCTTTCAACCAGTCGGTCATGAAAGTGCGTGCTTTTTCGGCGCCTTCGGTGTGCCGCGCCCTGTATTGCAGATCGTTGATATAGCGCCCAAACTCGTGCAGGCTGCCTACCGCTTTTGCGGCTAGCACCGAAGACAATGACGGGGAGAACAGTGCCTCAAATAAGCTAACTTTGTACTGGGCTGCAAACACCCCCAGAGCGCCCAGCGTCTGGTGACCGATGCCGCGTTTGGGTGTGGTCACAGCGCGCAAAAATGCCGGGTCATCGTCGTTGTTAGACCACAGGCGAAACCAAGCGCACAGGTCGCGTATCTCGGCCCGGTCAAAAAAGCTCTGGCCGCCCGACACCTTGTACGGAATATTCGCTTTACGCAGCGCCTTCTCAAACGGCTTGGCCTGGTGGTTGGCGCGGTACAGCACCGCAAAGTCCTTGAATGCTTTGAACTGAGCCCCTTCCTGGGCCAAGGCGCCTTCAGCACGTAGGCTTTGAATACGCGCCACAGCGCGCTCGGCTTCATGTTCTTCGTTGTCCGCATCGACTACGCGCACCGGCTCTCCCTCGCCCAGCTCAGAAAACAGTGTTTTGGGAAACAGCTTGGGGTTCGGACCAATCACATTATTGGCGGCGCGCAAGATGGCGCTGGTGGAGCGGTAGTTTTGTTCCAATTTCACCAGCTTCAGGGTCGGGAAATCGATGGGCAATTTTTTGAGGTTATCCAGCGTGGCACCACGCCAGCCGTAGATGGATTGGTCGTCATCGCCCACGGCAGTAAACCGTGCTTCGTTGGGGGTATTGCCCCCCACCAGCAGCTTAAGCATTTCGTATTGCGTGGCGTTGGTGTCTTGGTATTCATCCACCAGGATGTGGCCCATCAACCCTTGCCACTTCGCGCGCACCTCGGGGTGGCTTTGCAACAGTTTCAATGGCAAACTGATTAGATCGTCAAAGTCTACGCTTTGATAGGCCGTCAGCCGCTCCTCAAAACGCCCCATGACGGTCGCCGCGACCCGGTCTTCCTCATTGGCAGCCAGCGCCAGGGCTTGCTCGGAGTTCAACCCCGCGCCCTTCCAGCCGCTGATGGTCCACTGCCATTGGCGGGCAGTGGCGGCATCCGTGGTGCCACCCGCATCTTTCAGGATGCTGGTGACATCGTCGGTGTCCAGGATGGAGAAGTTGGGCTTTAAGCCCAGCACTGCGCCGTCCTGACGCAGCAAGCGCACGCCCAGCGCGTGGAATGTGCACACTAGCACGTCCTTGGCCGCCCGGCCGATCAGTCCCTTGGCGCGTTCACGCATTTCAGCGGCGGCCTTGTTGGTGAAGGTGATCGCGGCGATACGCTGGGGTGGCATGCCGCTTTGGATCAGGCGGCCGATTTTGTGGGTGATAACGCGGGTTTTGCCCGAGCCAGCACCCGCCAAAACCAGGCAGGGGCCATGGAGGTAATTGACAGCTTCTTGTTGTGCGAGGTTAAGTCCGTGGGCTACTGGTCCGGGTACGCTCATTTCTGCACGTCGTTCTCGTATACGCCTTCCCAGCGCTCACCGCTCTTCCAGGTGAACACTCCCTGGCCGTTCTTCTTGCCAGCCTTCCACAGGCCCACATACTGGTCGCCGTTGGGCCAGATGAAACTGCCTTGGCCCTCGGGCTCTCCCAGTACCACGGCACCGGTGTACAGCTCGCCGGTCGCAAACGTCAGCTTGCCTTGTCCGTTGGGAACGCCGTTCACCACAGCACCCTCAAACACATTGCCATTGGCAAATTTGAGGATGCCTTGTCCGTTGGGGCGCTCGGCTTTCCACTCGCCGTCAAAAGTCTGGCCATTTTTCCAGGTGTATGTGCCGCGTCCATCGGGCACGCCAACATTGAATTGTCCGTTGTAGTCATCCCCGGAAGCATATTGCATACGGCCCTTGCCCTGGGGAATGCCCGCTACGACATCGCCATCGAACCGATTTCCGTTGGCAAACTGGAGCTTACCTTTGCCCGAGGGTGTGTCCTGCACCCAGTCACCCTCATAACGCTGGCCGTTAGCCCAGATGAACAAGCCTTTGCCTTGGCGCTGGCCTTGAATCAAAGTGCCGTCATACACATCGCCGTTAACCCAGGTGATTTTTCCCGTACCTGAAAAGCTGGTGCCATCTGCGTCGCGCACAAACTTGCCGCTGAATTGGGTGGTGCCAGATACGAACTCGGGGGGCTGGACTTGCGCTACACCCGTTTTAAAGGGCGTTACGGATACGCCCGCTGCCGCCACCGGAGCTGCTGCTACCGGCGCATTCGCCAGGCTGGCGACCGAGGCCCCGAGTGAACTCAACGTAGAAGTGAGGCTGGCGAGGGCCCCTGGGCCGCTGGGCTCTTTGCCGCTTGTGGCCTTGGCTGCGCCCGGGGCAGCAGCTGCAATTGCAGATCCAGGCCCTGCGCCTGCCCCGGTGCTCGGTGCGGCTTTTTTGGACGTGTTGGCCACCGTCGGTGGTGGCAAATTGCGCGCTACCCAGGGCGTGCCGCGTTCACGAGCCAATGCCTGCGTCTGATTGCGCGCAGCGTCCACCACGGCACCTTTGCATTGCGCCATGGCTTCGCGCCACAAGGTCTCGGCAATCTGCGATTGCTCCTGCTTCTCTTCCCGCGACAGAGTGGATGGCAGGTTCCTAAACTTTTGGGTTTGCTCCCGAGCGCGTTCATACACTGGAGCACAAAACTCAGCGTTATGCCCATCGACCGCCGATTGATCCCGACGCTTTTCAGCTAGCTCTTGCTGGCTACCGGTGCATAACTCGGATGCGTTGTCCCACGCATCTTCCGCCTTGCGAAAAAGTACAGACGCTTCTGCGAAACGGCGATCAGTCAGGGATTGACGCGCCAAATCCTGCAGGCTTGTAGCGTCCTTTTGTGCGCCCTCGCATTTGGGGCCTGCATCCTGCTGCTCACTCAGTTGTTCTTTGACACGCAGGTTGTCATTCAAGTTGCGTTGGGCCCGGTCCTTGGCGCGCCCGTCGCATACCGTCACTGCTCTGTTCCACAGAGAGACAGCTTCGCTGTACAGCGCCATTTGTACCGACAGCGATTGCTTCTGGGCTTGCGCGGTTGCTGCCTTTAAATCGACCGCCATGGCGCGGTCACTCACCGGACGGCACCCCTCGGGTGGTGACTCTGGTGCGACAGACGGCTCTGCATTGGCGGGCGTCGCACTGGGCGCAGACTCTCCCGTTTTGGGGAGTTCGGGCGTTGCCGCAGGAGGTTTAGCCGGCAATGGAAGCGGCTCAAACTGCCCAGTGACTGCAGGGGAGAGCTGCGTGTGACCGGATAACGGATACAGCGCGAGGAACAGGCCCAAAGCGAGTGCTGTGGTGCGACACAAGGAGCCATACACGATGCGATAGAGGTTGCGCAGAAGTTTGGACATGGGCACCCTCTCAGCGTTTGGCACCGGACTCAATCGGCATGCTCAGCATGCTGTCAATCAAGCCGCGAGCATAAGGCTGCGAACTGCTGAACGCATCATTGGGGTCGTCGTACGAAAACCCCTGTGGCGCGGACGCTAATGGCATATCCCCCAAGGCCAGTTGCAGGTCTGACGGCTTAAAGCCTCCCAAGATAGCTACAACGTCGTCGCTACGTCCGTTAGCCTCGGCGATTTTGCTCAAGGCCGCCATACGCTCTTGGTCCAATACCATGGAGTTGGAGGCCAGCCCTTTCTCGATCAGCTTTTGGTGCAGCGAAAACCCTGCCAGTGGGTTGGCGCCGAGTTTTTCCATGCGCTTGTAGGCCCACGCGTCTGCTTGGTCAAACACCGTAGCGGCAATCCAGGCCACGCCACTCAGTGCTCCACGATTGGCTGCAGCTTGCTGCATGGCGCCCACCACTTGAGCCTGCGTCAAGGTTTTGGCCGCATTCGTCACCTCTTCACGCAAACGCGAAGTTGCGTAGCTGGAGGCCTGGTCGATCAACTGCTTTTTGAGCATTTCGGTGGCCGCGCTGGCGGCCGCCGACTGGGCCGTACGAATAGCCGCATCGGCCGCCAACGCCGCGCCTTGCAAACCTGATGCAATTGTAAAAAGGTTGTACAGCGTGCCCGCAATCTTGGTGCTGTAGTGGTAAGTTTTCATGCGCGCGCCGCCCTCTTCTGATACCCCCTGGGTCCAGAGCACGGTCCACAGGGCCTCTTCGTCCGTCATGTCGACCCGAACGACCTCCAGGGGGTGCATGCTCAGCAGCCAGTGGTAATCCTGGGTTTTGGGCAGGTTGGCTGGGGCTAGGCGCGTGTAGCCGCGGCAGGCTTCAAAAGGCACGATCTGCACCGCTTTGCCTGAGGATAAAACCACCTGAAAGCTGCGCCCATTGTCCCGCCGGTCGGCCAGTTCCAATAAGAGGCGCTGTGAATCCTCAGATGTGTTGCCAGCGACCGCAACAATTTTTTCCCGCAACTGCAAAGGCGCGTTGGGGGCTACGCCGACCACGGTGAGCCGCTCATCCACACCCAAGCCCCGCACCCACGCCACCCGGTCGTTGGGGGGCAAATCGTAGGCACTCGCAACCGAAAAGGGAAGCTCCCACTGCTTGTCGCAGTCCTGGTCCTTCAGCTGCGCTGATTTGGCGATGGCCGGGCGCAGGGCCCGCTCTCCCATACCGTAGGTGCGAATGTTGGCAAGCAACTCTTCGTCTACCTTGCGGCCATCGTCCACCGTGTACTTGGGGGCCGAGCATGCACCCAGAAGCGTCAACACCAAAATAGAAAACAACAGCCGCATAGGTCAGACTCCCTGTCCATTGAAAAGCGTAACGAATCGTAAGTGCCTATGTTAGCGCCGCTAGGTGGGCTCGCGTGCTTCGATGCCACAAACTTCGCGTGCAGTCATTCGCCAGGTGGCTCAGCGCAGGCTGAGCCAGGCTGTGTGCTGGGGCGTGCGGTCTGGGGCGTGGACCCGCAGAACCTCGCATCGGGCAAGTTACTCGGGCGTTTGGGTTCTAAGCCCGGGGGTATTTTGCGCGCGCGAAGTGGCGTCGTTGGGCCTGCTGCAGCCCGACTGGCGGGCTTAAATCGCCAGAGGATCCACATCAATCGCCCAACGAATGACACCCTTGCCCTCGGGGTGCTGTCGGGTGGCATGTAACACCGATTGCCAGCCACTTAAAAACCGCTGCAGCGCCGCACGTGACGGGCTTTCTACTAGCATCTGCGCGCGCTCCACGTTGGCAATGCGCTGAATCGTCATGGGTACGGCCGGGTACAGCGTGACTTGGGCGATCACTTCGGCCCAACCCTCCCACTGCGCCATGTCGGTGGCCACCTGGGCGCTGGCCGCCTTCAAAAACGCCTGGGCAGCGTCCTGCGTTCGCGCCTCGGCCCGCACCAAGGCTTGCGCGCTAAAGGGCGGCAGGCCGGCCTGGGCACGCTCTTGCAGTTGCTGCTCGGCAAAGCTGAGGTAGTCGTGCTTTTTGAGCGCGGCGTACAGCGGATGAGCGGGCTGGAAGGTTTGAATCCACATCTCGCTTTGAACGCCCAGGCTGGCATCGCGCCCGGCGCGGCCACAGGCTTGTAGCAAAAGGCCAAACAGACGTTCTGGTGCGCGGAAATCGCTGCTGAACAGCGCGCCATCGGGCGTGACAGCAGCCACCAGCGTGATGCGTCGAAAGTCGTGCCCTTTGGCAATCATTTGCGTACCGACCAGGACATCCACATCCCCCGCATGTACTGCGGCCAGTTGGTTTTCCAGCTCGCCTTTGAGGCGCGTAGTGTCGGCATCAATGCGGGCGATACGGATGCGGCCACCATCGCGCTCGGTGGAGCCGTGCGAACCTGAGTCGCTGGGTACAGAGGGTCGGCGAACATCGGCCAGTAGCTCGGCCAGGTGTTCTTCCAGGCGCTCGGTGCCCTTGCCCAGCGGCGCAATATCGGGGTTGCCACAACCAGGGCAGGCGCGCGGTACGCGCTCGGTAAAGCCGCAGTGGTGGCAGCGCAGCGTGCGGTCAATTTTATGGAATACACGGAATGCCGAGCAGTGCGGGCATTCGCTTTTCCAGCCACAGTCACTGCAATGCAAGACTGGGGCGTAGCCGCGTCGGTTTAAAAAAATCATGCATTGCTCGCCCCGGGCTACCCGTTCTTTGATGGCCTCCAGCAGGGGCAGTGAAAACACAGCGTTGCGGGGCTGGTGGTTCATGTCAACACGCCGCACCAGGGGTAGGTTTGCGGTTGTTGAACCCACACGGCTTGGCATATGCAGGCGCACATAGCGGCCACCCTCGGGGGCCGGGCGGCTTTGG
>JANYEE010000160.1 GCA_025363275.1 Burkholderiales bacterium
ATGGCATTGGTCACACTCATCAGCGGTGTGTGCAGCGCGGGTTTGACGTTCCAGACCACCATGTAGCCGACAAAGCAGCCCAGTACAAACACCGTGAAGTGGCCCAAAAATTCTTTGGGCGCGTTGGCACCAATCAACCAAAACAATAAAGCGCCGAACGCAAAGACGATGGCTGTGCTCTTGGCGGATGCCGGTGCACTGCTGTGGCCGTGGCTGCCCTTGGGCTTGGCCACCGCCACTGCAGCAGCGGGTTTGGGAGCCGCCACTGCCGCAGGCTTGAGCGCGGGCGCGGGCCAGGTGATGGCACCGTCCTTGACGACGGTCAGGCCGCGAATGGCGTCGTCTTCCATGTTGACGTTGATGACGCCGTCCTTGGTCTTGCACAGCTCTTCCGACAGGCGGAACAGGTTGCTGGCGTAGAGCGTGGACGACTGCTTGGCCAAGCGCGAGGCCAGGTCGGTGTAGCCCACAATCGTCACGCCGTGCTTGACTACCGCCTGGCCGGGTTCGGTCAGCTCGCAGTTGCCGCCTTGCTCGGCCGCCATGTCGACGATGACGCTGCCAGGCTTCATGCTCTTCACCATCTCGGCGGTGATGAGCTTGGGCGCCGGCTTGCCGGGAATCAGCGCGGTGGTGATGATGATGTCAACCTCGCGGGCCTGCTGGGCGTACATCTCGCGCTGGGCTTGCTGGAAGCCTTCGCTCATGACCTTGGCATAACCACCGCCGCCCGAGCCCTCTTCCTCGAAATTGACCTTGACGAACTCGCCGCCCAAGGACACGACCTGATCGGCCACTTCGGCCCGCGTGTCATTGGCGCGCACGATGGCACCCAGGCTGGCCGCCGTGCCGATGGCGGCCAAACCGGCCACACCGGCACCGGCGATAAAGACTTTGGCTGGGGGCACTTTGCCAGCTGCGGTGATTTGCCCATTGAAAAAGCGGCCAAAGGCGTTGGCCGCTTCGATGACGGCGCGGTAGCCAGTGACACCGGCCATCGAGGTCAATGCGTCCATTTTTTGCGCGCGGCTGAGTGTGCGGGGCAAGGCGTCGATAGCCAGCACAGTCACGCCCTTGGAAGCCAGAGCCTGCATGAGCTCGGGGTTTTGTGCGGGCCAGATGAAACTGATCAGCGTGGTGCCCCCGCGCATCTGCGCCACTTCGTCGGGCGTGGGCGCACGCACCTTGAACACGATATCGGCCCGCGCCCACAGAGCGGCGGCATCGGGCAGCACTTCTGCACCGACTACTGTGTAGCTGGCGTCGTCAAAGTTGGCCAGCGCGCCAGCGCCGGACTCTACGGACACAGCAAAGCCAAGTTTGATCAGCTTTTCTACGACCTCGGGGACCGTAGCCACCCGTTTTTCGCCGGCGAAAATCTCGCGTGGCACGCCAATACGCTGCGCAGTAGCGCCGTCACCCGTCTGCATATAGCGACTCCTAGACTTGTTTTGAGGGGAGCAAAGTGACACGCAAGCGGTAAGCTTGGTGCAAGCTTTGTCGATGCCACTGTAACTGAATTTATCGTGACGAGGCCTTTAGAAATGCCGCCTTTGCGCCGTTTTGGTGCCGACGCCGCGTTAAGCACTCCAAACTTTCATCACCATAATTAGCCATGTCTGACCCCACATTACCCCGCTGGAAACCCAGTGTGACCGTCGCCGCCGTCATCGAGCGCGACGGCCGGTTCCTGCTCGTGGAAGAACACACCCCCGAGGGCCTGCGGCTGAACAACCCTGCGGGCCACCTGGACCCCTGCGAATCCCCCGAACAGGGCTGCGCCCGCGAAACCTTGGAGGAAACAGCCCACACCTTCACCCCCACGGCCCTGGTCGGCGTCTACCTGTCGCGCTTTCAGCGTGGGGACGAGGACATCACCTACGTGCGATTTGCCTATTGCGGAGAGGTGGGCGAATGCGACCCGACACGAGTGCTGGACACCGGCATTGTGCGCACGTTGTGGCTCACCGCCCAGGAGATTCGCCAAAGCGCGGACCGCCACCGCAGCCCGCTGGTGCTGCAATGCCTGGAGGACTATTTGGTGGGAAAGCGGTATCCGTTGGACCTGGTTTGCACGGATGCCAGCGTTTGGACCACGAAGTAATTGCTATGAATTCAGTAGCTATCAAGGCAATAAATACCTGGGCCACAGGCTTTTTTGACTCTAAAAATCGATTTTGTAGGGTGATTTTTGAGTTTTGGGCCCCGTTTGACCAGGCTCGGACTCGCGTATCCGCTATCGATACAGCTCCAACAGGCTGCTTTGTTGCAGGAACCCTCGGCAAAAGGGGCCAGGCTCGGATTCATTAATTGAGGCCCGCAGTTTTGGCATCACTGTCATCACCCCCGGAGACTTTCTAAAAGGACTTTGAATATGGGAACCAGCAGCAACTACGCCTTGCGCATGCCAGCCTCGTTGAAGCA
>JANYEE010000202.1 GCA_025363275.1 Burkholderiales bacterium
TAGCCAATGGGGTTGTAGCCCGAAAACATGACGCGGGTTTCAGCATCGCGCACGGCCTGCAGCACGCGGCCAAACTTGGCCGTGACCAGCCAGCGTGCCATCAACAAGAAACCCAGCAGCGTGACTGCGGTCAGCACAAACAACACCATGCGCATCGAAGGCGTGGCAATCGGAATGCCCAGCAGGCGCTTGAAATCGGTAAAGCCGTTGTTGCCCCCAAAACCGGTTTCGTTGCGGAAGAACAGCAGCATGGCGGCAAAGGTCATGGCTTGGGTAATGATGGAGAAGTACACGCCCTTGATGCGCGAGCGGAACGCGAAGTAGCCAAAGATGAAGGCGACCAGGCCTGGCACTGCGACCACCAGAAACAGCGTGGCCGCGAAGCTGTCCGAGAACGTCCAATGCCAAGGCAGTTCTTTCCAGTCCAGAAACACCATGAAGTCCGGCAAATTGCTTTTGTAGTTGCCGTCCGTGCCAATCTGGCGCATCAGGTACATGCCCATGGCATAGCCGCCCAGCGCAAAAAACACACCGTGGCCCAGACTCAAGATACCGGTGTAGCCCCAGATCAAATCCATGGCCAGCGCGCAGATGGCGTAACACATGATCTTGGCGGTGAGCCCCACCGCAAAGTCGCTCACATGGAACACGCTGTCGGCGGGCACCCACAGATTAAGCATCGGCACCACCGCGCACAACACGATCAGCACAGCCAAAAATCCAGCCCAGCCGGGCCGCGACAACAGCGGTGTCTTGGCAGGAAGACGAACGTCGGCGGTCATGCTTCCCTACCCTTCATCGCAAAAATCCCTTGAGGACGTTTTTGGATAAAGATGATGATGAAAATCAGCACCGCAATTTTGGCCAGCACCGCGCCGGTCCAGCCTTCCAGAAATTTGTTTAGGATGCCCAGCCCCAGGCCTGCATACACCGTGCCCGCCAATTGGCCCACGCCGCCCAGCACCACCACCATGAATGAATCCACGATGTAGCCCTGGCCGAGGTCCGGCCCCACATTGCCCACCTGGCTCAGCGCGCAGCCCGCCAGCCCGGCAATGCCGCTACCCAGTGCAAAGGCATAGGTATCAATGCGCGCGGTGTTGACGCCCATGCAAGCCGCAATAGGCCGGTTTTGCGTCACGCCGCGCACAAACAAACCCAGCCGCGTTTTCTCAATCAAAAACCACACCGCAAACAATACTGCCAGTGCAAAGCCGATGATGACCAAGCGGTTGTAGGGCAAGGACAAATTGCCCATCACCTGCACACCGCCACTCATCCAGCTCGGGTTTTCAACGCCCACGTTTTGCGCGCCAAACAGCGTGCGCACCAGTTGCATCAAGATCAAACTGATACCCCAGGTAGCCAGCAAGGTCTCCAGCGGGCGGCCGTATAAAAAGCGGATCACGCTGCGCTCCAGCGCCGCGCCCACCAGCGCGGACGCCAGAAACGCCACTGGCAGCGAGGCCACTAAATACCAGTCAAACGCGCCGGGAAAATACTTTTGAAACACGCCCTGCACCACATAGGTGGCGTAGGCACCAATCATCATCAGCTCGCCGTGCGCCATATTGATGACACCCATCAAGCCATAGGTGATGGCCAGGCCCAGTGCGACCAGCAGCAGGATGGAACCCAGGCTGATGCCGCTGAACAGCGCGCCCAACCGGTCGCCCCACGCCAGACGGGAATCCACCTTGCTCAGGCTGACCTGCAGCACGGATTTCACATCCGCCTCGGTTTCGATTTGTATCCGTTCAATCAACAGGGTTTTGGTCGCGGCCTGCGCGCTGCTGGCCAATGCAGCGGCGGCCTCCAGGCGTTTTGCCTTGTCTGTGCTGCTGAGCATGGCGGATGCGCGCAGCAGGCCCATGCGCTCCTTGATGTCGGGTACCGTTTCTTGGGCGTAAGCCTTGTTGATCAGTGGCAGCTTGGTGTCGTCCACATCGCTTTGCAGCGTCTTGACGGCTTCGCGGCGCACAGCCGAGTCGGTGGACAGCAGCTTGAGCAAGGCCAGCGCCGTATCCAGCTCACCGCGCATACGGTTGTTATTGATCACATCCTCGGCCGTATCGGGCAAGGGGGTGGACTGCCCGGTGACGGGGTCAATGGCCTTGTTATCGACCACGATGACAGGCTTGTCGCCCACGATTTTTACAGCATCGTCGGCCATCGCCTGAATGAACTTGGTAGTGCGATCGTCCGCCAGGGCCGCAGCGGCGCGCAAGGCCTCTACACGGGTGTCGCTCTCGCCCACCGCCATTGCCTTGGCCTCAGGCGCAGTCAGTGCGTGCGCCTGCGCGGCGCAAGCCGTAATCACCACAGCGAGGACACATCGGCTCAATAGTTTCAAAGGCTGCATAGATTTTCTTAAGCAAACGCCATGCCGCTTTACATACGACACGGCGTTTGGGTGACAGCGAGGACGCTACAGCGTGCGACTTACTTCTTCACGGGCTCGTCAGGCT
>JANYEE010000208.1 GCA_025363275.1 Burkholderiales bacterium
ACGCAGCGAGTTGCGCGCGCCCAGTCCAATCGGCTTCACTTCAGGCTGGGCCAGTAAAGCGCGGGCCAGGGCGTCAGCGTGGTCGTTATGGACGGAGATCTCGAAACCGTCCTCGCCGGTGTAGCCGCTACGGGTCAGGAAAACGTCAATTTTTTGAGTGCCCGTGTCCACCGTGAAATTGCCGCCGGTCATAAAAACCAGCTTCTCCACGCCCGGAGCCAAGCGAGAGAGGGCGGTGACAGCCTGCGGCCCCTGAAGCGCCAGCAGCGCGTGCTCGGGCATGGGAATCACATCGCAGCGATTGCCAATGCGCGCCTTGATGTGGGCGATGTCTTCGACCTTGCACGCACCATTCACGATCACAAAGATTTCGTTGTTGCCCTTATTGAAGAACATCAGGTCGTCAATGATGGTGCCCTCGTCGGTCAGCAACAGGCCGTAGCGCTGCTTGCCCACCGCGAGGTCGATCACGTCCACGGGCATCAGCGTCTCAAACGCGGCGGCAGCGTCCGGGCCAAATAGACGCAACTGGCCCATGTGGGATACGTCAAACAGGCCAGCAGCCTTGCGGGTGTGGTGGTGTTCGGCCATCAGGCCAGCGGGGTACTGCACCGGCATGGAGTAGCCGGCGAAGGGCACCATGCGGGCGCCCAGCTCCATGTGCAGGACGTTGAGGGGCGTGGTCAGCAAAGTTTCTGTGGGAGCGGACATGAAGTCTCCAGGTCAGGCGGGCAGGGGCAACTCAGTAATTCAGGTGCGCACCGAATAGCGCGCGCCTGAGGCTGCCCCCACTGTCCGCTTTACCTGAGAGATTCGCCGGGCCTGCCAACACGCTTTATGGTGCGCAGACTGCGGTTTGCTCCTTCGGTGGGCTGCTGTAAAAGCAGCCTCTCTCCAGTGGGGAAACGTTTTGTTCCGGTGAAGGAAATTAACGCTGGTCAGTCCTTTTGCCTGAGCGTTCAGACCGCTGCAATCAGCGGTCCTGCGCCTTCGGCGGCTTCCTCGGGGGAAACTCTCTCCTGACCTGTCCAATTCTAAACCAGCTCGATGGCGAGTTGGTATGTCCTAGCTCAGCTTTTGGGGCGCAGCAAATAACTCCCGAAGTATCAGCTTCTGCACCTTCCCAATCGCACTGCGCGGAAGCTCATCCAAAAATCGCAGCGCGGTCACCCGCTGCGTTTTGCCCACTTGACTGTTTACAAACTGCATCAGTTCACTTGCATCAGTGGAAGCACCCGGCTTGGTCACCACAAACGCCACCGGCGTTTCGCCCCATTGCTCGGATGGCACGCCGACCACAGCCGCCTCCAACACGGCAGGGTGTTGGCGCAGCACGGCTTCCAGGTCGCTGGGGTAGACGTTGAAGCCGCCCGAGATGACCATGTCTTTCTTGCGGTCCATCAGCGTCAAAAAGCCATCGGCATCAAAACGCCCCACATCGCCGGTGCGGATGAAGCGTTTGCCCTGTTCATCAAACCATTCGGCCTCGCGCGTCTTCTCGGGCTGGCGGTGGTAGCCAATCATCATGCCGCCTGAGTGGCCGACCACTTCACCTACTTCGCCGCTCGCTACCTCTATGCCGTAATCGTCGATCAGGCGGATGTCATGTCCCTCGGCCGCGCGGCCCACGGTGTGCAGCTTGGTGGGGTGCAGGTGCACCTCCAGAATGCAGGTACCGCCGCCCTCGGTCATGCCATAAAACTCGATCAGCCCGCCGGGCCAGCGCTTGAGCACATCGGCTTTGATGGCCGCGTTGAACGGAGCGCTGGTGGAGAACTTGAGCACGAAACTGGAGAGGTCGTACGCGTCAAAGTCGGGCCGCGCCATCAGCCGCTGGTATTGCACTGGCACCAGCATAGTGTGGGTGGCGCGGTGGGTTTGGGCCAGCCGCAGGTAACTAGCAGCGTCAAATTTGGGCATCAGCACCACGGTGCCGCCAAAGGCCAGCGTGGGGAAGAAGACGACCAGCGTGGTGTTGGAATACAGCGGCGTGGACAGCAGGGCGACTGTTTGTGGCCCGTACTGGTACACGCCCACACGGCGCACATGCGCCCAGCGCATGCCGTGGGATTGCACGATGCCCTTGGGCTCGCCCGTGGTGCCGGAAGAATAGATGATGTTGAATGGCCAAGCCGGTTCCACTGTCACGGGTTTGGGTCTAGTGCCCGTTGGCAGCAGCCAGGTGTTCAATGCCTGGCCTGCGGTGGACCCGTCCAACGCAATGCGCGGCGCTTCGTCGCCGGGGTTCCTGGAGTCCGCAGGACCTACTACGGCTATGCAGGCTGCATCGGTAAACACCAGCCGCGCGCTGGCGTCTGCCACCATGCGCGCCAGACTGCTGGGCGCCGAGCCCGGCGCCAGCGGTGCCACTAGCACCCCGGCGCGCAGCGCGCCCAGAAACACGGCGGCGTATTCAATGCTCATGGTGGCGCAGATCGCAATTGCGTCGCCCGGGCTAATGCCAGCCTGCTGCAGCGTGTGGGCCACTTGGTCCATCAGCGTGTCCAGCGCGGCATAGTTCATCACGCGGTCGCCCTCTATCAACGCGCGGCGCTGCGGATCTTGCGCCGCATGGACGCGGATGGCTTCGGTGATGGTGCCGAATTCGGCGCAGAGTAGGTCGATCATGGGTAGACAATCCTTATGGCGTACAGCGCCCTGGGAAAGTCTAAGTCTGACCTATGGGTGGAGAGGCGCACCTCGGTGACAGCGCTAAGTGCTATTAATTAGTAGCTGTCCTCGCATATTCCACATGGGCCACAGGCTGATTTGATGCCTAAACCTCAGCAGGCAGTGATGCTGATGACAATCCGGTGGTCGGGCTGGATGAAGTTGAGAAGAGTATTGGGGTTTTTCAGAAACAGTTTGCTGCGCTTGGCATACGCATGCCCATAGCACGCAGCCGACACCTTTGCGTTGGTGAACACGTGGTGCTTGAGAACGCTACCTGGGTATTGCACTTTGCATCAGGAGTTCGCCATACCGACGTTCTCAAATCCAAGCTCGCGCCCATACTCCCGACCAATCCAGCCAGACTTTGTATCAGCCCTTTGAGCGCCAAATATCGCACTCAAAGGTCTCAGATCAGGCGGGAGATAAATGCCAGTTGTGCAGGCGAAAGCACATCCTTGAAGTAATGAACCAGAGTGTGGAAAGGTTTGTGCGACTGTTTTTCCATGGTCGCAATCGGATCATATTAGTGGCTGGCGGCATGCAGGATGCATTTGCTCTATGTCGGGAGCGGAACGTCGCGGGTAGTTGAGTGACTGCGGTATTGCCTAAATTCGTCTCGTATCATGCACACGGCACACACACCCCAATGTTGCATTTCTGTAAATTCTTTTTCGTACGATGATTAACTGGCTCAAGCACATATTTAAAAAGCAGCAACAGGAGTTGAACGAGACTGTAGAAGTCTTATCCGCGCAAGCCACTTCAGTTGCAGAGCGAGCGCAAAACTTTCGAACCCAGGGCAACCAGGCGCTGGCAGCAGGAAATAACACAGCCGCAGAGGTGCACTTTCGCGGGGCGCTGGCCTTGCAGCCAGAGGAAGCCGACACCCTGACCTGCTTGGGCTTTGCCCTCAAGGAGCTTGGCCGTTTCGAAGAGGCCATGGCTTGCCTCCAGAAAGCCATCATCAATTCTGACTCGCCCGGAGCGAAGTCGGACTGTCATGTTCTGCTGGCCCAGATTTTTGATGCTACAAATGAATCGGCCAAGGCAGAAGCCAACTACCTGTCTGCGCTGGAATTGCAGCCCAAATTGACCCAGATAGGCCTTGCACTGTTTGACCGCTACCGCGCTAGTGGTCAGGAGTCGAAGGCCGTTGAGCTATTGCTCCGCAGCATCAATAGAGCAAGCAACACGATGGAATATCGGCGCAAATTGGTTGCGTACTACATCGAGAAGAAACAGTATGTTCTAGCACTGCAGCAGCTCGATGTGGCGCGGGTCACCAATTCGAAAGATCCGTGGATCTATTTTGCAACTGGCATGTGCCATCACGCGCAGCAGCATTTGCCAGAAGCCATAAAAAGCTTCTCGAAGGCCATCGCCGTTGATTCCGGTTATGGGCCAGCATTCACCAATCGTGGCTCCACCTACATGCTGCAAAGCGCGTTTGATGCAGCGGATGCCGACTTCCAGAAGGCTATTGCGCTTCAGCCACAGAATTCAATCAGTCATGGCAACCTGGGAGAGCTGCGCCGACTGCAGCAGAAGTTCGCTGAAGCCATGTTGCTGTTTAACAAAGCTATTGAACTGGAGCCAACCGATGCCAGCGCATATTGGAATAAGTCTTTGGCATGCCTTGCTACAGGAGATCTTGCTCAGGGCTGGAAGCTTTACGAATACCGTTGGCTCAATCACCAACATCGGACTGAGACATTTACTCAAGCGCGGTGGACCGGTGTTGAGCCTCTTGCCGGGAAAACCATTTTGTTGCACCCTGAGCAGGGTTTGGGTGACACATTGCAGTTCTGCAGATATGCAATGCTGGTGGCCAAATTGGGTGCGCGGGTCGTTCTGGAGGTTCAAGAGCCGCTGCTACGACTGCTCAGCAGTCTTCCCTCCGACATCACAGTGATCGGATCGGGTAGTAAGCGTCCGCACTTTGATTTTCAGTGCCCGCTCATGAGTTTGCCACTGGCGTTTGGAACGACGCTGGATTCCATCCCATCCGAAAGTGCTTATATCAAGGCGCATCCTGAGAAGGCTGCGGCTTGGAAAGTCAAGTTGGCGCAGCACGCAGGTCGCAAACTGGTAGGGCTGGTCTGGAATGGGGGATTCCGAAAAGATCAACCTGAGCTGTGGGGCACCAATAGGCGTCGCAATATTCCAGTGGAAGAAATAGCCCAGTTGAATCTGCCGCACCTAGTGTTTGTCAGCCTACAAAAGGGTGATCCAGCGGAGGCCGAAGTGCGCGAGCAGCAAGACAACTTGTGGCCAACCCATAACTTCATTAACTGGAGCTCAGAGCTCCAAGACTTTTCTGATACTGCTGCCCTTATTGATAACTTGGACTTGGTTATTGCGGTTGACACCTCCACTGCGCATTTGGCTGCCGCGATGGGTAAGCCCGTATGGTTACTTAATCGCTTCGACACCTGCTGGCGTTGGTTGGCATCTGGCGACACCAGTCCCTGGTATCCGTCCATGAAAATCTACCGACAGACTAACGTTTCGGATTGGAGTCTGGTGCTTTCGCAAGTGCGTGCTGATTTGAGTCAAGAAGTGAAATGATAACTAACCGAAAAAAACTGACGAGTGCGGGCGACCGAATTAGGTGTTAGCGCGATGTTTTATCCACCATGAGGCTGTACCACCGGGTTTTGCCTGCAGGTCCATGTTCTGAGCCTGTCACCGGCGGCATATGTTTTCCTCAAACCTGAAGATTCAACGCACGGTCATGTGCTGGCTCTGAGTTGGAAGCGTGGTTACGCAAAAACGTAGTCCATTTTGGCCCGCTTGGCCTGGTACATGGCCTTGTCTGCACTATCAATCAGAGCCGCAGCGGTATTTCCGTCTTTGGGGAATACAGAGATGCCAATACTGGACTTAACGATCACATTGCCTATGCTTAGCGCGCACGGCTTTTGAATGGCAGCAGCGATTTTTTCGGCAATCTGAAGTACGTGCTTATCGTCGTCAATCGACATCAATAGGTATAAAAACTCGTCTCCACCGTAGCGGCTGATCGTGTCATCTTCGCGGGTATTTTCTTGCAAGCGGTCCGCTATGGATTGCAGCAAGGCATCACCCACAGCGTGTCCATGCTCATCATTGATTGCTTTAAAGCCATTCAAATCAACAAACATAACCGCAAGCGTGAAGCCATGGCGTTTAGCCTGGGCCAGACCGTGCTCAAGTCGGTCATTGAATAAAGCGCGATTGGGCAGCCCTGTCAGCTCATCATGAAAGGAAGCATGCAACGCCTGTTCCCCTTTTCGGATTGCGGTGCCCAGCTTCGACTCCAAAGCGTTGCGAGCGTGCACCTCCAGTGCCAAGGCCTGGTTAACATTACTGAGCTTTTCGGCAGCTTCCTGAATTTTGCCTTCGGCAGCCTCGTTGAGTTCAATCGCATCGCCGATGGTCTGCACGGGATCTTGAACACCGTTTGCTTTGGCCAAAGCAGTATTGACCGAAGACAGATCCTCTGCACATTCGTCCACTAAGGCTTTGACCTGCTTACTTTCGCCCAAAAGCTTGGCAAGAGATTTGGTTGGGGCTTCGGCCATGGGTAAAGGTTCGGGTTGGGTCGTCATTGATAGCAAACTGGGCGGCCTAAGATGGCTAGCGCACATAATTGAAGACAGGATACGCACGATGGGGAGGGGCGACAGTGCGATATCACACAGTCGGATTCCCCCGCAGTGGGTTAGCGGCATGCTTAACGCGGGTCTGGCTTGCTCTAAACTTCGAGCAGTTTTTGTTCTGTGCACCCATGCTTTACCTACTTCGACTATTCCTGATGGGCATCCACTTTGTTGTGGCAGCGATTATCAATTTCGCTATTGTTCTTCTGCGACCTTTTAACCCCGACAACACACGTCTGTGTGGCGCGGTGTACTCAGTGCCCGCCCTGCGTATTTTGGGTCTGAGGACTGTGTTGGACACCACCACCATGCTCGCCCACGCTAATCCATTTGTCATTGTGGCCAATCACCAATCCAACTACGATCTATTCGTATTGGGTTGTGCCGTGCCACGGCGCACTGTCACTATAGGTAAGACCAGTCTGAAGTGGATGCCGCTATTTGGCCAAATCTACTGGCTAGCGGGCAATGTACTGATTAACCGCGGCAACGCCGCCAAGGCTAAAGCGGCGATGCTGAAGACGACAGAGGTGATGCAAAGCGAAGACACCTCAATTTGGGTGTTTGCCGAAGGGACGCGCAATTTGGGCCGGGAGTTACTGCCTTTTAAAAAAGGTGCTTTTCAAATGGCTATTTCCGCGGGAGTGCCCATCATGCCGCTGTGTACCAGCAGCTACAAAAGAACGATGCGCCTGAACCGCTGGCGCGCTGGTGCGGTCAAGATTCGGTCACTGGCACCCATTCCCACCGTAGGTCTGACTCAAGAAAATTTGCCCGCTCTAATGCAACAATGCCACCGCCAGATGCAGGCCTGCATCGCAGAGCTGGATTTCGAAATCGCGCAGGAGATCTGGTAGTACGAAAAAAAGGGCCTGAAGGCCCTTTCTCACGCAGGTCTACAACTGAGAAAATTTGAGTTCGCCGGGCTTGACGGTCGCGGCTTTTCCGATGTACTTGTCAATAAAAGACATCATGGCTTCGCCAAATTTTATGTTGTTAGCCTCTTTAGCCCAGCCGTGCCCTTCGCCGATCATGACCATCCATTCGACGGTGTTACCTTGTTTTACTAATTTGTCACGCATTCTTTCCCCATGAATTAGCGGTACTCGAATGTCTTCGCTACCGTAAGCCATTAGGACAGGGGCTTTAATTCGGGCTGCATTTTCGATGGCGGACGATTTGTGGAAATAAGCGTCATCCGTTTTGGGATCTCCGTGCATAAGTTTGCCTATGTTGTCCATGTAAGGCCCCCGCATGTCCGACCACGCTACCGTAAAAAGCATTTTGACGTCAGTCACCCCCACCCAGTTGACCCCACATTGGTACAAGTCAGGGTCCTTGACAAGCCCGTACATCGTTGCATAGCCTCCATAACTGGCACCAATGATGCAAACTCGCTTTGGATCCACAACACCCTGTTTGACCAACTCGGCAACACCGTCCGTGATGTCGTCTTGCATGGTTAAACCCCATTGTCTCCAACCTGCAGTGTGGTGCTTCCAGCCAAAACCAGTTGACATGCGAAACTGCGGTTGCAACACAGCGTAGCCACGCGATGCCAGCATTTGTGTGGTCGGGTCATAACCAAATGCGTCCCGCGAATGTGGGCCACCGTGAATGTAGGCAACCAGTGGGAGTGCTTTTGGAGCAACTCCTTCAGGAAGGGTTAAGTAGGCAGGAATACTCAAGCCATCACGAGCTTTATACGTAACAACTGTTTGTGCTGAAAGTTTCTTACCTTCGAGTTCTGGCTTGGCTACATACAGCGCTTCTAATACCTTGCGCTCAGTGTCATACAAATAGGCGCTACCGACGTTGTTGTCACCTCGAGTGGTGACAACCGCGCGTTTGCCACGCCACTGAAAGGTTACCAACTGACCGGGGAAACTGGCGTTGAGTGAAGCTTGCAACTTGGCATACTCCGCGTCGAAGAAGATAGTTTCCGGCTTCATTGCATCGACAGCCACACCTATCAGTTTTTTGCGGTCGAAATCCAACATAAGACCGTCTTCGATATCTACCAAAGGATGATCTGCAATCATGTCTCCGGCTATGTTCTTGCTAAAGTCCCAAATATGGACGGCAGCTTTGTCTCGACCATCAAAGCGACCAGCCACGATCAGTGTTTTATTGTCAAAGTCAAATGCTAAAGGTGACATGACCTTGCCATCATCCAGATATGCTTCATAGATGGATTTCCAGGCATCTTGCTCGGTTGCACGGTGAAATACTGTTTGTTTGATTCGCTTGCTAACTGGGTCTGCAGCCAGCGCAGATGCCACGCGGATGACGCCCTTATGGTCTAGGAGCCAGCCGCTCACTTTGCCAGGGTTGTTGAACGTCAGCAATTTGGTGCGGCCGTTGGTGGTGTCCATGGTGAACACGTCACTGGCGCCCAAGTCTGCATCACGACCACGCTCGTTGTTGACCACATACAGTTCATTGCTTTCTCCACCTACGCGGTCCAGCACCGTGTACGGTGTGTACGGAATGTTACCCCCTTCGGCTTCTTTCAGCGTAGGGACCAGTTTGCGAAATCCCGTTGCGTCTTTGTTGATGGCGAATAGACCGCCCCCACGGTTCTCCTCACGCGTCGCGTCGCTACCCTTTGAAATACTAAATACCAAACGGCTGTTGTTGACCCAGCGCGGGTTGGCAATATCCCAATCCGGATCCGATGCGACGACCTTCGAGTCACGGGTATCTAAGTTGATAACTGCAAGAACGAAACGCCCTTTTCGGGGAATCAAAACTGCCAAATTGGTACCGTCTGGTGACAACAGTGGCCGACCAGAAAACGTTGCTTTTTTAAAGAAATCCGCAATGGGAATAGACGAATCAGCTTGGGCATTGAAGAAGGCCGAACCGATACATATCGCAATCGCGAAAGCGATATTACGACTACTGATTTTTTTCACTGTAAATCTCCGACTTAGAAAATTCAAGACTGCTAAAAGGATGTCGTTATGGAGGGCAACGAGCAATGAAAAAAGCGCCGAACTCTCTCGAATTCGGCGCCTGAACCATACCATTTTTACTTGAAGCGGTACTCAGCTGTCAACTGCATGTAGCGGCCCATGGCGCTGTGCAATGGCGCGTAGTAACCAACACTTCCGTAGGGTACGAATGGTGGACGGATATTGAACGCATTTTGTAAAGCTGCGCTGATTTTCCAATCTTTAAATCCACTGTAGCTGCCGCCCAGATTTACCGTTGTAAACGACGCTATGCCAGAACACAGTTCCTCGTAACCTTGCTCACCAAGAGCGCAGGGCTGGGTGTAATCGTCTTTACTGGACATTTTCCCAATAAAAACGACATCTGCAGAAAGTTGCCATGCAGCTTTCTTCCAACCTAAACCGATCGTTGCTTGAACTTCCGGCGTTCCCCGTGTACCGGCATACTCAATAAGATCATCGGTGGGAGAGGGAGCGTTCTTGTAAGACATGGTGTATTGCAGGTTGATGCGGGGCTTGAGCTGTCCATACTCACCCAAGTTGAATTTACCCTGCAAGTCAAGATCCACACCGCGGACGTCTGTTACCGATACGTTGGTCAGCAATAACTTCACGTTGGTAATCTCACCAGCTGTTGCCCCTGCAGCGCGATCGATATCCGAAAGTGGATCGCGAGCAATATTCGCCGCTGGGTCGTTAGCGTAGCGAGCGGGGTCAGCCAAAACCTTGTCAAGGTTGTAGGTGCCAATCTCGTCCACACGTTTGATACGCCAGACATCAACAGACGCGTTCAACCAGCCAGTAGGCTCCCATACAGCTCCAAAGGTGAAGCTGGTGGCTGTTTCTGGCTTTAGGCTAGGGTTCGCGCCGCTTTGATAAGGCGTCTGTACGCTACAACCCTCTTTAAATTTGTCGTTACAACGCGCTGGATCCAGGAAAGAGATGAAAGCATTGCGAACGTCGGTCGAATTCTCAACCAATGTTGGCGCACGAAAGCCGGCAGCATAAGTACTACGCAGCAGTAAGGTTGGGGACACATTCCATTTCAAGCCGAGCTTCGGGGTAGTGGATGTACCGTAGTCTGAGTAGCGGTCATGCCGCGCCGCAAACTGAGCCTCGAGACTCTTGAGAATGGGGATGGACAGCTCTGTGTACACCGATGTGATGTTGCGGCTGTTACTGATTCCCGGTGGGCTTTGAGCCTGATGGTAAAGCTCGCCAGCAACCGACTGGGGATCCGGGTTGGTTTCCAAAGCCTCTTTACGAAGTTCAATTCCAGACGCCATGCTCAGCGGGCCCGCTGGCAATGTCATCAGTTCGCCTGAAACTTTGGCATCCCACTGGTACAAGCTTGAACTGAAACCACTAGCTGATTGGGTTTTCACGGATTCAAACAATGCTGCATTGTTTGGCCCCCCGAATATCAGGGTTCCATTCTTGTAGGCATTGACAAACGGAGTTAACAATACGCCACTACTGTTGTTGGACGTTACTTTACTTGTATTGATCAGGATTGCCGTTTCCCAATCCCAAGTGGCGACTGCCCCTTTCGCTCCCAATAAGTACCGGGCGAAGTTCGTTACGTTTTCCTGGCCTTGTCCTGGGAAATCGGCAAGCTGAGCCCGGATACGGACCGTACGATTGCCGCCGGCCAGTGTCTTACCGTCCGGTCCGATCAGTTCTTTGGGGTATTGCGGATGGGTAATGGGCAGTGCCGGAGTGGGTTGTCCATTTTGTCCAGCCACAAACTGTAAGTCGCCAGTAACAACTGCCTTGTTTTGGTTCAGCAGTACTTCAGAAAAGACCGTGATGTTAGCGTTGGGCTGCCAGGTGGCACGACTCGTGATGCCGATGCGGTCGGTTTTGCCTGCCGAATTGTAGGTACCGTCCTTCAAGTCATCAAAAGCACAATACTGGCCGGTGGCTCCCGCGCCAAACAACACAGCCGCTGGTAAAAGACGGTCTGCAGGGCAGTTGGGATCCAGTGTCCTGGCCGTGAATTTACCGGTTGCTTTGTCAGTCCAATAAAGGTTTCCTGGAAAGCTGTAAATGTTGCGTGCATCTCTGTAGCCCCATTGTTCCCAGTTTTGGCTGCCAAGATAGTCTGGCCGATTACCAATAAACATCGGCTTGCGCTGACGGATGTCCAAGGTCGCGTAGGCGTTGAAATGGTCTTCGACCAAGCTACCGCCACCAATGCTTATCGAGCTTCTTACTTGGCGGCCATCTTTGTATACGGATTCACCGATCGATCCGTCCACAAGAACGCCTTCGAAACTGTCACGCAAAATAATATTCACAACACCGGCCATGGCCTCCGAGCCGTAAATTGCAGACGCACCGTCCTTTAGCACTTCTATGCGTTCAACCGCACCAATTGGGATCGAGTTCAAATCAACAAACGTAGTTTGAAATTCTGGTTGAGCGTAGGCCGCGAGACGGCGTCCATTAATCAGCACCAAGGTTGCTTGACTGCCGATGCCCCGGAGGTTCAAACCCGCAGCACCTGCGCTGAATCCGTTTGTACGGTTTTCATCAACACCGCCAACATTGGCGGAGATAGTTCGCAAAACTTCGTTCAGCGACGTTGCACCACCGCGAACCATTTCATCACGGTTGATGATTTGTACTGGTGACGCAGTTTCAAGGTTGATCCGCTTGATATTCGATCCGGTAACTGTGATCCTGCTGAGTTCTGAGGCGGGTTCTGCAGTTTGGGCCATTGCGGCATTCATGGTGCCGATGGCCATCGCTACTGCTAAAACACTGGTTCTTTTGGTAAATCGAAACAACAACATGTTCTCCTGCGGGGTAAAAAGATATTACTGACGCAGGAAGTGTGCCATTCACGTAAACTGTTTGTAACTCAGCTGTAACCCTAGCGTTGTAAGAAAGTACGGCGTTGGGAAAATGCTAATTGGCAATTTCGCCGGAGTGTGCTACCGGCTTTTCAAGTAACGCTATTGTTGAGGCGGTTCGCCAACATAGAGAGGACACTTAGGCCCTTTCTATGAGTTGCACGGGGTTTACATGCCAGCGTAATTAGGCCCGCCGCCGCCCTCGGGCGTGACCCACACAATGTTTTGCGTCGGGTCTTTGATGTCGCAGGTCTTGCAGTGCACGCAGTTTTGCGCGTTAATTTGGAGACGGTCGGAGTTGTCTGCGTTCTTCACGTATTCGTACACACCAGCCGGGCAGTAGCGCGACTCGGGGCCTGCGTATTTAGCGAGGTTGATGTTGACCGGCACCGACGCATCTCTTAACGTTAAGTGCGCTGGCTGGTGCTCTTCGTGGTTGGTGTTGCTAATGAACACGCTGCTCAGGCGGTCAAAGGTCAGCTTGCCATCCGGCTTGGGGTAGACAATGGGTTTGCATTCGGCCGCTGGCTTCAGGTAAGCGTAGTCGGGCTTGGTTCGGCGCAGTGTCCAGGGCATGTTGCCGCGCAGAATCAGTTGCTCAAAGCCATTCATGATGGTGGCCACGGTCAGCCCGTACTTGAACCAGTTCTTGAAGTTGCGGTCTTTGTTCAGCTCGGTGTGCAGCCAGCTCTTCTCAAAGGCTTCCGGGTAAGCGCTCAACTCGTCGTGCTGGCGGCCTGCCACTATCGCGTCGTATGCAGCTTCCGCCGCTTGCATGCCAGTTTTGATGGCGGCGTGGCTGCCTTTGATGCGGCCCACGTTCAGATAGCCCGCATTGCAGCCAATCAATGCACCGCCGGGGAACACGGTTTTGGGCAATGCGTTGATACCGCTGGCGTTGATAGCGCGCGCGCCGTAGCCCAGGCGCTTGGCGGTGATTTCGCCTTTGGCGTTCTCAAAGTAGTAGCGGATGTTGGGATGGGTCTTCCAGCGCTGGAATTCCTCAAAGGGGCTCAAGTAGGGGTTGGAGTAGCCCAGTCCGGTCACGAAGCCCACAGCGACCTTGTTACCTTCCAGATGGTACAAAAATGCGCCGCCGTAGGTGTCCGATTCCATAGGCCAGCCAGCGCTGTGCATCACAAAGCCGGGCTGGTGGCGGGCGGGGTCAATCTCCCACAGCTCCTTGATACCCAGGCCCCAGCTCTGTGGGTCTTTGCCATCGTCAAGCTTGAACTTCTCAATCAACTGCTTGCCCAGATGGCCGCGCGCGCCTTCGGCAAACACGGTGTACTTCCCCAGCAGCTCCATTCCCAGTTGAAAGCTTTCCATGGGTTCGCCGTCTTTGCCGATGCCTAGGTTGCCCGTGGCTACGCCTTTGACGGAGCCGTTGTCGTTGTAGAGCACTTCCGCAGCGCTGAAGCCCGGGAAAATTTCTACGCCCAGTGCCTCGGCCTGCTCAGCCATCCATTTGGTCACCGAGCCCAGGCTGACGATATAGTTACCATGATTTTGTGCAAAGGGCGGCAGCACCACATTGGGGATACGAAACCCTGTTTTTTCACTGAGAAGCACATAGGCGTCGTCGGTGACGGGTTGGTGCAGCGGCGCACCCAACTCTTTCCAGTTGGGAATGAGTTCAGTTAGGGCCCTGGGGTCCATGATGGCGCCCGACAGAATGTGCGCGCCGGGCTCGGAGCCTTTCTCTAAAACCACGACGGAGACATCGGTGCCTTTCGCAGCGGCCAATTGTTTCAGACGGATAGCCGTGGCCAGACCGCCGGGGCCACCGCCCACAATGACTACGTCGTACTCCATGGATTCGCGGGGGCCGAACTGGGCCAGAATTTCCTGTGGGGTCATGGTGCGTCTCGCTTAATAATAGGTGTTGGGCAAGTGGCCGATTTTATTCGCGTAATGCGTGAAATAGAACGGTCGTTCTTTTTGATTCGTGGAGACTCTCTAAATGGCATACAGCATCGATCTTTCTGGCCGTGTGGCTTTTATTACTGGGGCGTCCAGCGGCTTGGGTGCCCAGTTTGCCCGTACCTTGGCGTCTGCAGGCGCTGCCGTGGTGTTGGCCAGCCGCCGGGTTGAGAAGCTCAAAGACCTTCGCGCCATTATCGACAGTGAAGGTGGCGACGCCCGCGTGATTGAGCTGGACGTGACAGATCACGACTCCATCAAGTCCGCCGTGGCCCATGCCGAGACCGAGGTGGGGTCGATCGACATATTGGTGAACAACGCCGGCGTGGGCACAGCCCAGCACCTGCAGAATGTCACGCCAGATGACTTTGACTATATGTTCGACACCAACGTGAAAGGTGCGTTCTTTGTCGCGCAAGAGGTAGGCAAGCGCATGCTGGCGCGTGCGCAGGGTGCCGCGCCGGGCAGTTACACCGGTGGCCGCATCGTCAACATCGCATCTACATTGGCGCTGCGTGTCCAGGCGAAGACGGGCGTGTACGCCATGGGCAAAGCCTCGGTTGTGCAAATGACCAAGGCCATGGCGCTGGAGTGGGGTAAATACGGTATCAATGTGAATGCGATTTGCCCCGGCTACATCGATACCGAAATCAACCACGCGGAATGGAGCACAGAAGCAGGGCAGAAATTTGTGCAAACGCTGCCGCGTAAGCGGGTTGGGCAAGCTCAGGATCTGGATGCACTGATCGTGATGCTGTGCTCCGACCAAAGCCATTTCATCAACGGTGCGGTGATTGCGGCGGACGATGGCTTTGGGGTGTGAGCGCGCGCCAGCCGGGTGCCGCCCTCGCTGATGCTCGGCGGCATTGGGACCGGCTTGGCGGCCGGTGCCCTGTGGCCGCAGGTCTGGCATCGATAGGCGTGTCGCCGGGGGCCAGTTTAGAGCCAAAAGTGCCCATGGCCCAGGAATACATTGACTCTGCAGCTATCGTTTGTATAGCAATCGGGATGGGCATGGACTAGCCGCCCACCGAGCGCCTGCCTATGGGGTCAACTCAAGGTTGGCGAGACCTTAGTCGTTTGGCTGTCTGCCTTCGCGCGTCCTGCGTCAACCCGTTTCAAATTAACGTGGTGCCAAGCGGATGGCGCCGTCCAAGCGGATCACTTCGCCATTGAGCATGTCGTTCTCAAAAATGTGCAGGGCCAGCTTGGCGTAATCCAGCGGCGTACCCAGGCGAGAAGGGAATGGCACGCTGGCCGCCAGCGAGTCTTGCACTTCCTGGGGCATGCCAAACATCATGGGTGTGCCAAAAATGCCGGGGGCGATGGTCATGTTGCGGATGCCGTTGCGCGCCAGATCGCGGGCAATCGGAAGGGTCATGCCCACGATGCCGCCTTTGGATGCGCTGTAAGCAGCCTGACCGATTTGGCCGTCATAGGCTGCGACAGAAGCCGTCGAAATCATCGCACCGCGCTCGCCGGTGGGTTCTGGATCGTTCTTGCTCATGGCTTCAGAGGCCAGGCGAATCATGTTGAAGCTGCCCACCAGATTGACGGTAATGCACTTGGTGAACACGCCCAGGCTGTGCGCGCCGTTCTTGCCTACAGTTTTTTCTGCGGGGGCGATGCCTGCGCAGTTCACCAGGCCCATCAGCTTGCCCAGAGATACCGCCTTGGCCACCACGGCTTGGCCGTCGGCTTCCTGACTGACGTCACACTTCACAAATGCGCCGCCGATTTCCTTGGCAATGGCGTCGCCTTTTTCGACTTGCATATCGGCAATGACCACGGTGGCGCCCTTGGAGGCCAACATGCGGGCCGTGCCCTCACCCAGACCCGATGCGCCACCAGTGACGATGAAAACTTTTCCTGCTACTTCCATGAAAGACTCCTAGTTTGGTTGAATGCATGCTTTACGTTTACGTAAACGTCAAAGCGCGAGCATAGCAAGTTTGTGCACCGATTCTCATCACAGGAAAATACTAATGCTACAATCTAAGGCTTCAGGCGCATAGCTCAGCTGGTTAGAGCACCACCTTGACATGGTGGGGGTCGTTGGTTCGAGTCCAATTGCGCCTACCAAATACAAACCCCCAGACCCGCACGCTTGCTAGGTCTCGGGGTTTTTTGTTTTGTGGAGATATTTCAAATTCACTCGCACAAGACCGCAACGTCAATCTCCGCAGCTACGAAGCGGACTGACAAGCCTATCGGCATCCCTCAGCCTTAATTAAATTTCCCTAAAATTCAATGTGATTCAGTTGACCTTGCCAAATTCGAGTCTCGTAAATCGTTGTGTTGATCCACCTTGTAAGAGACGATATTTGTTTTTGTAGTACTGCGCGATCCATGATGACTTTGAGCGGCAATATATTAACCCCCACCGGCTTCGTGCAAGGCGCGATGTTATGCGGTCCTACGGGACATATTGACAGCATTCAAGGTGCTCCCATTTCGGAAGCGGCAGCCAGGGTGTCAGGACTGCCCTTGATCTTGCCAGGCTTCATTGATCTGCACGCCCACGGCGCCGGTGGTCGCGACATTATGGAAGGCGGTGATGCCGCGCGTATCGTCAGCCAGGTGCATGCGCGCCATGGCACGACGTCCATGCTCGGCACGACGATGACTGCGCCCATGGAGGATCTTGTGGTGGCCATGTCTGCCATGACGGAGGTGTGCCAGAAGCGCGCGCAGGGGGGCGCCAGGTTACTGGGTGTACATCTGGAAGGACCCTACATCAATGAAGGTCGCTTGGGCGCGCAGCCGCCATTTGCCCGTCCGGTGCAAAGTGATGAATTGGCTGCGCTGAATGCGCTGGCTCCGATTCGATTGATTACCTTGTCCCCTGAGGTGCCAGGCAATATGGAGCTGATTGAGTCGCTGTGCGCCGATGGCTACCGCGTGCAAATTGGGCATTCATCGGGAACGTATGAAGACGGTGTGCAGGCTATGGCCAAAGGTGCACGCGGTTTCACGCATTTGTTCAATGCCATGACGGGTCTGCACCACCGCGACCCTGGGATGGTGGGTGCAGCACTGGCGCATGCTCAGTATTCCGAAATCATTCCCGATTTGATTCATGTGCACGCTGGTGCCATCCGCGTGGCACTGCGCGCTATTCCCTGCCTGTATTGCGTGAGTGATTCCACCGCCGCGGCGGGCATGCCCGATGGTGAGTACCGCCTTGGCAGCCACCGCGTCTACAAGTGTTTGGGCGCCGTGCGTCTGGCCGATGGCACCCTGGCAGGGTCAGCGTTGACGCTGGATCAGGCGCTGCGCAATTTGGTGAATACCTTGGGCTTGAGCCTGCAGGAAGGCTCCATGCGAGTGTCGACCTACGCCGCAGATTACATGGGCCTAAGTGACCGCGGCCGTTTAGTTCCAGGTGCTTGGGCCGACGTGGTGGTTTTGAATTCGGAATTACAACTGCAATCGGTATGGGTAGAAGGCGATGCCATTGAACTCGCCTGATGCTGTGTCTGGCCCGGTCGCGCTGTTGCCGGGTGTTACGAACGTGGACTACGCGGGCTATGCCTGTGTAGAGCTCCGCAATGCGTACGGCGCCGCAATCGTGTCTCTGCATGGCGGGCAAATGTTGTCCTGGGCCCCTGCCGGTCAACGCGATGTGTTTTGGATCTCCAGTCTTGCCAAGCCCCTACCCGCGGCCATTCGCGGCGGCGTGCCGGTGTGCTGGCCCTGGTTTGGTAAGCAGGGCATGCCGCAGGGTGCCATGCAGCATGGCCCCGTGCGCAACGTGACTTGGAAAATAGTTGCCTGCCAAGCGGGTGATAGCGGAAGCTTGTTGTTGGGTCTGGAGCCTGATCGCACTGCGCCGGGTGGGGACGCTGTTGATGTTTACGCGAGACACTTGGAAGTGCGCCTAGATATTGAGCTGGGTCCCGAGTTGCGTATGGCGCTTAGTACCCATAACCGCAGCCCCGAGCCATTTGCACTCACGCAGGCTTTGCACACGTACTTGGCAGTGGGTGATGTGGAGCAGGTGCAACTGCTCGGGGTAGAAGGCCTGCAATATGACAACCGCGTGAATGGCGCCGAGGGCAATCTGCAACTGGGGGCTTTCAAGTTGCAGTCGCTATGCGACAACACCTACGCGCAAACAAATCTGCAAACAGCGCACCACTACCTTCTCAAAGACCCTGTTTGGCAGCGTCAGGTTGGCCTGACGACCATAGGCAGCCAATCCGCCGTGGTGTGGAACCCCGGCGCAGACGGCGCCGCGGCGATGGCAGATATGCCTGACGCTGCGTGGAAAGATTTTCTGTGTGTAGAAGCTGCCAATGCCGGATCGGATATGGTGATGCTGGCGCCCGGAGCGCAGCACCATTTGCAGCAAACATTACGTTGCCAGGCTTGGCCATCTACTTAGGCCGATAAAATTACAGCCACCCCTCATCTGCCTGTTACCCATGCCCTACGCCACTACCGCCCTCCGTGTTCACCAGTTTGTGGGGCTAGAGGCCGGGCCCGCCGTGATCATATTGGGTGCGGTACACGGCAGTGAAGTGTCTGGCACGCGGGGTATTGAGCGTGTTTTGCAAGAGCTGGATCAAGGCATGCTGACTATTGCCCGTGGCCGGTTGACGCTAGTGCCTGTGACCAACCCTTTGGCCTACCAAAAGGGTGAGCGCAACGGGGACCGTAACCTTAACCGCAACCTGCGCCCCACCGCCACGCCCCAGGATTTTGAGGACCGCATCGCGAATGCACTGTGCCCTTTGTTGGCCCAGCACGATGCCTTGCTGGACTTGCATTCCTTTCTGTCCCCCGGTGAGCCCTTTGCCATGATTGGCCCAGCGAACAACACCGGCACGCTGGAGCCTTTTACCCACGCCGATCAGGAGCAATCGCTGGCCTTGCGCCTGGGGCCGCGCCGCATCGTGGAGGGTTGGCTGTCGACCTACGCAACGGGTGTGCAAGTGCGCATGGCCCGCACGCCGCCCACTGACCGCGCGGGCTTGTTGAGCGCCGACCCCAGCTACGGCGTGGGCACCACCGAATACATGCGCAGCCAGGGCGGCTATGCCATCACACTGGAGTGTGGCCAACACGCTGACCCCGCCGCGCCCAATGTGGCCTACCGCGCCATTCGCAACACCTTGGCCCACCTGGGGTTGGTAGAAGAGGCTGCCCCGGTACCCCGCAGTGACGTCGAGTTCTTGCGCCTGTCGCAAGTCATTGACCGGTACCATGCCGACGACAATTTCGCCAAAGTCTGGTCCAGCTTCGATCCGGTGCAGGCCGGGCAGCTTATCGGTACCCGCCATGACGGCACACTGGTGTTGGCCTCAGCCGATGGCTACATCGTGTTCCCCAACGGCAATGCCACTAAGGGCAACGAGTGGTTCTACTTGGCCCAGCGCAGTACGCGCAATATTTATGCAGCGTACAGTGGCCGGACGGTTTCTTGAGCATGCTGAACACTGAAACCCCGAGCAGCAGTCACACCGAGCTCGATCTGTATGCCACGCCCGAAGTGGTACTGGCGCTGGTGGACGATCAAGTCAATGCAGTAAGAGCTGTCCGCGCGGCAGCATCGGCCATAGCCCAAGCGGTGGATGCTGCCGTGCCCCGCATGCTGCAAGGCGGGCGCTTGATTTATGTTGGGGCAGGTACGTCCGGGCGACTGGGCGTACTCGACAGCGTCGAGCTGTACCCCACATTTTCCTGGCCACGTGAGCGGGCGGTGGGCTTGATCGCCGGTGGCGCGGGCGCCATGTTTGTGGCCGTGGAAGGCGCGGAGGATGATGCCGAGCAGGGCGCCCAAGATTTGCGCGTGGCGAATGTAGCTGCGCAGGACGTGGTGCTTTTGCTCGCGGCATCGGGCGGCACACCCTATGTGTTGGGGGCTTTGCAGGCGGCAAAGGCCGCGGGTGCCCTGTGCATCGGCTTTGCCAACAACCCCAACGCACCTGTCACGCAGCAAGCCGATATGGGTATCACTCTGGACACTGGTGCTGAGGTGATCTCTGGCAGCACGCGCCTGAAAGCCGGCACAGCCCAGAAGATTGCGCTCAATACTTTTTCTAGTGCGCTAATGGTGCGTCTGAACAAGGTTTACGGGAATTTGATGGTGGACGTGAAAGCCACGAACGCCAAGCTGGTACGGCGTGCCATGGCCCTGACCATGCGTGCCGCTGCATGCGATGAAGCGACTGCGGTGCGCACCCTGGCGCAGTGTGATCAGCAGGTGAAGGTTGCCGTGGTCGCCATTCGCTTGGGGTTGGGCATTGCAGACGCGCGTGCGCGGCTAGACCACGTGGGTGGTAGCGTGCGGCAGGCATTGCGTGGTCACTGACTCGGCATCGTTGTCCCGTCGGACGTGGTTGGCCAGCGCCGGGGTCACCTGGGTCAGCCTGTCGGGCTGTGTAAATGTGCCGCTGACTTTGCCCAGCACGCCCACCCACGATACCGCAGTGGTATCAAGTGGCGACCAGCCGCCCCCCGCACCGCGCGAATTTCGTGCCGCCTGGGTGGCCACCGTCGCCAACATCGATTGGCCCAGCCGCAAGGGCTTGAGCAGCGCCGCCCAGCAAGATGAAATGCGAGGCCTGCTGGACCGTGCGGTTGCGCTGAAGCTCAACGCCATCATCCTGCAGGTGCGCCCGTGTGCCGATGCGATCTACCCGTCGGAGCTGGAGCCCTGGAGTGAGTACCTCAGTGGTGTGCAAGGCCAAGCCCCCGTGCCGTTTTACGATCCCCTGGCGCTGTGGATCACCGAAGCCCACGCTCGCGGGTTGGAGCTACACGCCTGGTTCAACCCGTTTCGCGCGCGCCTGGGGGAGGGCAAGTCTCCGCCATCGCTGTTGCACGTGAGCCAGTCGCGCCCGCAGTGGGTCAAAGCGTATGGCAACCAGTTGTGGATGGACCCGGGCGAGCCTGCGGCGGCCGCACACAGCCTGGCCGTGGTGCTAGAAGTGCTCAAGCGCTACGACGTGGATGGTATCCACCTGGATGATTACTTTTATCCTTACCCGATTTCGCAAGGCGACGACGCCAAGACCGAGCTGGACTTCCCTGACCAAAACACCTGGCAGCGCTTTGTCGACGGCGGTGGCCAAATGGCGCGCGACGATTGGCGGCGTAGCAACGTGGACGCGTTAGTGCGGCGCCTGAACACCAGCATCCACCAAGCCAAACCTTGGGTGCGCTTCGGAATCAGTCCCTTTGGCATCGGTCGCCCCGACCTGCGGCCTGCCGACATTCAAGGTTTTAGCCAATACCACAAGCTCTACGCCGATGTAGAGCGCTGGCTGCAGTCCGGTTGGCTGGATTACCTGGTGCCCCAGTTGTACTGGCCTGTCGATCAAAAGGAACAGGCTTTCGTACCCTTGCTGGATTATTGGCATCGCCAAAACACCCAGGGTCGACACGTCTGGGCGGGCCTGTTTACCAGCCGCGTATTGGTGGCGCCGACGCCGGGCGTGGTGGGTTCCAAGGCCAGTTGGCCACCCGAAGAAATTACACGCCAGATTGCTGCTGTGCGCAAACAGGCGCCGGGTACAGGGCACGCGCATTTCAGCATGGTGGCGCTGCTGCAAAACCGCCAGGGTCTTGTTGATGTGCTGCGGGCGGACGCCTACGCCGTCCCCGCGCTGGTGCCTGCATCGCCGTGGCTGGAGAGTGATGCGCCGATGGCACCCCATGTCACTTCTACGGCACCGATGGGCGCGGACGGTCCACGGCTGATACGCTTGGAGTTGCCAGCGGGTAGCAAGCCCGCAGCGCGCTGGGCTGTTTGGTTGCGCTATGGCGACCGGTGGGTGTTTCGAGTCAGTGCAGCGCCGGAGCTCACGGTTGCAGCCCGGCGCGTCCCGGGGTCTGGCATTGAAGGGGCGGATGGACTGTCCAGCATCGTGGTGTCCGCCATCGGCCGTGCAGGCCAAGAATCACCTCGAAAGCAGCTGAATATGGATCGAATCGAGCTGTGGCCCTAGTAGAACATGCCTGAGTAGCTATTAAAAGCATAGCAATCTCCAAATCAGATCTAAGGTGTGTTTTAAGCATGGCATAGGGTGAGTCCTACTGCCTAGGGTAAACACAGGTCGCAACCGACGCTGCCGGTGTCTAGAATCTGCTGCACTGCAATACCAAGGAAACGGCGCTCTGCACCGTTGCTACGTCGCCATGTCCAGCAAACAAGCCAAGCCTGCCAAGAATCCCGTCCGTATTATCAAGAAGTACCCCAACCGGCGCTTGTATGACACGGACACCTCCAGCTACATCACACTGACTGAGATCAAGCAGTTGGTCATGGAGAGCGAACCCTTGCAGGTGGTGGATGCTAAAACTGGGGATGACCTGACCCGCAGCATCTTGCTGCAGATCATTCTGGAAGAGGAGGCCAACGGCTCGCCCATGTTCACGGCGCCTGTGCTGTCCAACATCATTCGCTTTTATGGCCACGCCATGCAGAGCCTGATGGGTGGCTACCTGGAGAAGAACATGCAGATGCTGATGGAGATGCAAGCGCCTCTGGTGCCGGGCACCGGTGGCTTGGGCGGTGCCAATTTGCTCCAGCAAATGCAAGAACAGATGCAAAAGCAAACCGCGCAGTTCTTCGACACCTTCGGTTTGAAGCGCTAGCAGCAAAGGTGGGACAATTAGGGTATGAGCGAAGCTACCACCCTGTCCCCATCTCCCACCCCCAACCCAGCGCCTAAAGTCGGGTTCGTCAGCCTTGGGTGCCCCAAGGCCCTAACAGACTCCGAGTTGATCCTGACCCAACTGAGTGCTGAGGGGTATCAGACCTCCAAGACCTTCCAGGGTGCTGATCTGGTCATAGTGAACACCTGCGGCTTCATTGACGATGCCATCAAGGAAAGCCTGGACACCATTGGTGAAGCTCTGGCTGAAAACGGCCGCGTGATCGTCACCGGCTGTCTGGGGGCCAAAACAGGCGAAGGCGGTGGCAACTTGGTGCGCCAAATGCACCCCAAGGTTCTGGCCGTCACCGGCCCGCATGCCACGCAGGAGGTGATGGATGCCGTCCACCTAAATTTGCCCAAGCCCCACGACCCATTCATTGATCTGGTACCCAATTCATTTGGCTCCGCCGGCATCAAGCTTACGCCGCGCCACTACGCGTATTTGAAGATCAGCGAAGGCTGCAACCACCGCTGTACCTTCTGCATCATCCCGTCCATGCGCGGCGAACTGGTGTCCCGTCCGATTGGCGATGTGCTCAAGGAAGCCCATGCGCTATTTGCTGGTGGTGTGAAAGAGCTATTGGTGATTAGCCAAGATACCTCGGCTTATGGCGTTGATGTGAAATACCGCACTGGCTTTTGGGATGGCAAACCGGTGAAGACCCGCATGCTGGAGTTGGTGCAGACCTTGGGCGAAATCGCCGAGCCTTATGGCGCCTGGGTGCGCCTGCACTATGTTTATCCATACCCCAGCGTCGATGAGATTGTTCCGCTGATGGCGACTGGCAAGGTTTTGCCCTACTTGGATGTGCCGCTGCAACACAGCCACCCCGATGTATTGAAGCGTATGAAGCGCCCTGCCAGCGGCGAGCGCAACCTGGAGCGCATCCAGCAATGGCGTGCGGCCTGCCCGGAGCTGGTCATCCGCAGTACCTTCATTGCTGGCTTCCCCGGCGAGACCGAAGAAGAATTTTCGCATTTGTTGGACTTCATGCGCGAGGCACGCATTGACCGTGCGGGCTGCTTCGCCTACAGCGCGGTGGACGGCGCAGTGGCCAATGACATTCCTGGCATGCTGCCGATTGAGATGCGAGAAGAACGCCGGGCACGCTTCATGGCGGTGGCCGAGGAAGTGTCGGCCAGCATGTTGCAAAGCCGCGTGGGCTCGACTATGCAAATTCTGGTGGACTCTGCACCGGGTATGGGCAAGAAGGGCGGAGTGGGCCGCAGCTATGCCGATGCGCCAGAGATTGATGGCGTGGTGCGTCTGCTACCACCCGAGAAAATCAGCAAGACTTTGAAGGTGGGTGAGTTCACCAAAGCGCGTATCGTAGCCGCACAGGGGCACGACCTGGTGGCACAGCCGTTTTAAGTGGTGGGCAATACCTTGAATATTGCCTACAAACAAAAAAAGCCGCTGAATTTCAGCGGCTTTTTCATTATCTACATTACCATCGTTGGTGCCCAGAAGAGGACTCGAACCTCCACGATGTTACTCGCTAGTACCTGAAACTAGTGCGTCTACCAATTCCGCCATCTGGGCATCTCAGGAAAGAGAGTAATTGTATCAAAAATATTAGTCAAACCAGCCCGCAGCTGGACGAAATTGAAGGAATAGTTCAAGGCCATCGTGATGGTCATGGATTTGTGTCCCGCGACGACGGTGGCCCCGACATTTACTTACCCCCCAATGAGATGCGTGCCGTGCTGCACAAGGACCGCGTGAAAGCGCGGATCGTGCGCAGTGATCGCAAGGGCCGCCCTGAAGGGCGCATCGTCGAAATCGTCGAGCGCTCATCGCAACCCATCATTGGCCGCTTGCTGCAAGAGAGCGGCGTGTGGCTGGTGGCACCTGAAGACAAACGCTACGGTCAAGACGTGCTTATCCCTAAGGGCGCCACCAGCGTGGCTAAGGCCGGACAAGTCGTTGTTGTGGAGCTGGTAGAGCCGCCGGCTTTGTTTGGTCAGCCGGTAGGGCGTATCAAGGAAGTACTGGGTGAGGTAGATGACCCCGGCATGGAGATTGAGATTGCCGTACGCAAATACAGCGTGCCACATGAGTTTTCCGAGGCCTGCGTTGCATTAGCCCGTACCCTACCTGACAAAGTCCGCCCGCAAGACCATTGCAATCGCATTGACCTGACCGATGTGCCTCTGGTCACTATAGACGGCGAGGATGCGCGTGATTTTGACGATGCGGTGTATTGCGAACCGGCCACTAAAGGCCGTGGCAAGAGCGCTCAACAGGGCTGGCGCCTGCTAGTGGCGATTGCCGATGTGAGCCACTACGTGCAGACCGGTTCCGCTATCGACATTGATGCCTATGACCGTGCCACCAGTGTGTACTTTCCCCGCCGCGTGATTCCTATGCTGCCTGAGAAGTTATCCAACGGACTGTGCTCGCTGAACCCCGAAGTCGAACGGCTGTGCATGGTGTGCGACATGTTCATCACGCCCGATGGCGAGGTCGATGCCTACCAGTTCTACCCGGCGCTGATGTGGAGCCATGCACGCTTCACCTATACCGAAGTAGCAGCTATCTTGGGCAATACGCGTGGCCCTGAAGCTGCCAAACGCAAGGACCGGGTCGACGACCTGTTGAACCTGCATGGCGTGTATCAGGCTTTGTCCAAATCACGTCAAAAGCGTGGAGCCGTGGACTTTGAAACTACTGAGACTCAAATTGTTTGCGATGAGAACGGGCGCATTGAAAAGATCGTGCCACGTACTCGCAATGTCGCGCACCGCGTGATTGAAGAGGCCATGTTGGCGGCCAATGTCTGCAGCGCAGATTTCATTGCCCAGGGCAAACACCCCGGACTTTTCCGGGTTCATGAAGGCCCCACGCCCGAAAAGAAAGAAATCTTGCGCGGCTACCTGAAAGCCACAGGTGTTGGCCTGACGATTACCGATGACCCCAAGCCAGGCGAATTCCAGGCCATTGCCAACGCAACCAAAGACCGCCCCGACGCGCTGCAAATCCACTCCATGCTGCTGCGCTCTATGCAGCAGGCAATTTACACGCCGATCAATAGCGGTCACTTTGGTTTGGCGTATGAGGCTTACACGCACTTCACCAGCCCGATTCGCCGCTACCCTGATTTGCTGGTGCACCGTGTTATCAAGGCTATTTTGGCCAAAGCACGCTATCAATTGCCTGCCTTGCCGACCCCGGGCGAGGCGCATGCCAAGCTTTCACGCCGTTTAGAAAAGGGCTTGGCCGCCAAAGTGGCACAGCCCGGTATCAAGCCCCGTAAAGCCACCGCCGAGCAGCAAGCCTGGGAGGCGGCAGGTCTGCATTGCAGCGCCAACGAGCGCCGTGCGGATGAAGCCAGCCGCGATGTAGAGGCCTGGCTGAAGTGCAAATACATGCGCGAGCATCTGGGCGAGGAGTATTCAGGTGTGGTCACGGCTGCCACTACCTTCGGTATCTTCGTCACCTTGGATGCCATGTATGTGGAGGGCTTGGTCCACATTACTGAGCTGGGCGGCGAGTACTACCGCTTTGACGAGGCGCGCCAAGAGCTGCGCGGAGAACGCACGGGCATTCGCTATGCGATTGGCACCCGGGTGCGGGTGCAGGTGAGCCGCGTTGATCTCGATGGGCGCAAGATCGACTTCCGCCTGGTGACGCCGGGCGAAGAGGGCATAGCACGTGGATTCACCGACAAAGCTGTCCGTGATGCCAAACCCCGTCCCGTTGCATCGCCCCGCATTGTGGATGACTTAGATACGCGGGTTCCTCCATCAAAGGCGTCAGATCGTAAACGCTCGGCTGGGAAGAAAGCCGTGCGTAGTGAGCGGACTGCCGACCGTCCGGCTGCCAAATCGGGTAAAGCTGTACGTAAACGCCACTAGGTGTAGTGCTTGCGGTGCACAGGCGCTAAAGCGTCTGTGCCAACTGGTGTGCAGTCATCGCTCCGGCACTTGCTGGCCACTGGTCCGCTAATTTCCCGTGTCGGTAAACAGCAGCGCAGCTTGCTGAGAACGCATCCTGTTGCTGTGCGAGGTAGCTTCCAATGAGACCGGCCAAAACGTCACCTGTTCCTGCGGTGGCCAAGCGTGCATTGCCTGTTGGGTTGATGCATGGTGGCCGTCCCGGCGCTGCAATTACGCTGCCCGAGCCTTTTAGTACAACGACACATTGCCATTGGTCTGCCAAACGTTGGGCCGCAGCAATGCGGTTCGCCTGCACGTATGCAACGCTGGTGACCAATAGCCTTGCCGCCTCTAGCGGGTGTGGTGTGAGTACGGTAGTTCCATAGGCTCGGCGTGCTAACTCTCGCTGGGTTTGCTCAGACAGGGCTAGATGATTTAGAGCATCTGCATCTAAGACCAAGCGCCTTGAGCGTTGAACAACGTCCAACAGGTGCGCCGCCATTGATGAGCCACCTCCGCAACCCGCTACGACCGCCATGGATTCAATGGGTAGTGAACGGGCGTCACGAACCATTAGCTCAGGCAAGTTGTGGTCTAGCGCAGGTGCATCATTGGCTAATAAGCCTACAAATATACGCCCCGCTCCACCTCGCAAGGCTGCGCGCGCTGCCAATAGGGCCGCGCCCACCATGCCGGTGTCGCCTCCAATGACCGCGACATCTCCAAAAGAGCCTTTGTGTGTGTTGTGAGGTCTGTATTCATTTTGGGGCGGTCCGCCCAGATTGGCGACAGGTAACTCGGTGTGCGTGGTACCTAGCGGGTTGAACCAGATGTCTCCGCCGTACGCTCTGCCATCTGCCGTAAAAAGACCCGGTTTGAGCGTCAACAAACTCAAAGTGAAATCGGCCTGGATGGTGTGGCTCGCTGCAACACCGGTGTCAACCTGCAAGCCGGTTGGTGTGTCTATTGAGAGTACCGGACAAGCGCTCGCGTTGATATGCGCAATCCAGGTCTGACAAATTGCATCAAAGCCGTCGGATTTTCCGATGCCAAATAGCGCATCTACGCAAAAATCGAATCCCATAGGCGCGTTGGCTTGAAAGACGACTCCCGCTTCAGCAGCACGCTGATGCGCTTTCAGGGCATCGCCCATGCGCGGCTGCACGCTTGGCAGTTCAGAAACAACCACCTGTTTCCCCATACGATGCAGATGTAATGCTGCTTCCAAGCCATCACCACCGTTGTTGCCTGGACCGCAAGGAATCCAGACAAGTCGCGCATGGGGCGCGAGCGCCGCCACCAGTTTTGCGACGGCCACGCCGGCGCGCTGCATCAAAGACTCGGATTCGGGGCCGGTGGCGTGGGTATTTTCCAGCCGGCGGGTTGCTGCAATATCAAAGAGGGGAAAGGGGTAGGGTGGTGCGAGCCAGTCGCTCGCCACCCTTTCAGAATTCGTAAACATCACCTTCCCGGGCAAGTCGGACGTCCAAGCCTCGCACAGACGTAGCATTGGTTGCCAGTGCGGCTGCAAACGCCGCCTCCAGCGCATCGTCGCTGCGGGTGGGCTCGTGGTGGGTGCAAAACAGCAGCTTGGCGCCCGCGGCCTTGGCCGTCGCAATGCTGCTGCTAAAGGTTCCGTGACCCCAACCCTTCTTGGCTGGGTATTCGTCATCGGTATAGGAGCAGTCGGCAATGAAGACGTCTACGCCCCGAATCGCATCCTCAATGGCACGTGTCTTTTCGTCGACGAAGGTCTGGTACTCAGCGTAACCATCATCGCCAGGTTCATAGATGTTGTAAGGTGGCTCGTGGTCCCCCGTGAAGAACACCGACTTGCCCTTGCATTCAATTCGATAGCCGAAATCAATCACCGGGTGGCTGAGCAATACCGGCGTGACTTTGGCTGATCCAATCTCCACTGTTTCGCCCGGCTTCAACGTCACGTACTCAATGTGCGCTTTCATTTCCGCTTCGCGCACAGGGAAATAGCTGTACTGCAGTTGTACTGACATGACTTGTTCGATGCCTTTGCCAGACACGGGGTCGAAACCGCCGTGCAGTCGCAAGGTGTTTCCCGGTATGAAATTGGGAATGAAAAATGGCAAGCCTTGAATATGGTCCCAGTGCGAATGGCTAATGAGCACATTGGCAGTGACCGGCAATTCAGCTAACAAGGTTTGTGACAGTGGAAAGATGCCAGTTCCCGCATCCAGCACCAGCAGTTCGTTGTTATCTGTGCGAATTTCAATGCAGGTCGTGTTGCCCCCGTATCGGACAGTTTTAGGTCCGGGCGATGCAATGGAGCCGCGAACACCCCAAAATCTAACCTTCATCGGAAACTCCTTCAAACTTTTGCGAAGACCTTGGCCTCTTCGAACAAGGGATTGAGGTCGCCCATGGAGGCGATCACAGCGTCCAAGGTGCCCCCCAATCGTTTTTCAACGGATGCCGGAAACTCATCAAGGTAGGGATTTCCGCCAAAACCAAATTTCAACTTTTTACTGATTTGGTTGGCGCCAAACACACAAGCAATCATGTCCGTGTCTTTAAAATTAGAGGGGTGCTGGTGTCGGATGGTTTCAATTAAGTGAGGCGCAAAACGCCATTTCTCAACCAGCATAGCGCCTACTAATACATGGTCCGCCCCGATCTCGCGTTGCAAGGCAGTATGTAGCGCTTCCCCGGTGGCCTGACTGTGCAATAGCGCCACTTTGAACTCTTTGGGCATCATTTGGGCAAAAACCACTTTTCCAAAATCATGCAACAGACCCGCAATGAAGCAATCCATCGGGTCTGCATCGTCGACTCTTGCTGCTAATTGCTTCGCCAGTGCGGCGGTTGCCAAAGAATGCAGTAAGTACTGCTGCGCGTCGAAACCAGATTCATTGTCCTTGGGCAACATGCCGATGGCCGCAATGCTCAATGCAAGGTTCTTGATCGTGTTGAAGCCCATGTACACCACAGCGTTGCCAATGGACGTGATTTGTTTGGGAAGACTGTAGTAGGCCGAATTGACCACTTTCAGGATTTTGACGGTAACAACGGGGTCCTTGTCGATGACCTCCACCAAATCTTTTGGGGTGCTATTGACATCCCGCGTCAGTTCCAAAATGCGCTGCACGCTCTTGGGGAATGCAGGCATGCTTTCCACTGCAGCGGTCAATCGTTGCGAAAGTTCAGGACTCATGAGTCAACATACCTCGGTTTAATGCATTGTGGCATCACTTGCAGCCCTGAAAAGCTTGGTTGCGGGTACTTTGGAGCCTACAGGTTCGAATGCTATAATTGCAAGGCTTTGCTATAACTAGTGGCAATTCAATCGCAAACCAATCCCACCAAGGTGTTAGCTATTCAATGTTCTTTACATTTGATTAGTTAATAAGCGGATTGGATTTTAGATCTAACCTTTGGAGTTTTTATGGCAATTACTATGCGCGAAATGCTGGAAGCAGGCGTTCACTTTGGACACCAAACACGCTTCTGGAACCCCAAGATGGCTCCGTTCATTTTCGGTCATCGCAACAAAATTCACATCATAAATTTGGAAAAATCGCTGCCGATGTTCCAGGATGCTGCGAAGTTCGTCCGTCAGCTGACGGCCAAGCGCGGCACCATTTTGATGGTTGGTACCAAGCGCCAAGCACGCGAAACCGTGTCCGCCGAAGCGCAGCGCGCTGGCGTCCCCTTTGTGGATCAGCGTTGGTTGGGCGGCATGTTGACTAACTTTAAGACAGTCAAGACATCAATCAAGCGCCTTAAAGACATGAAGATCCAGCAAGAGGCTGGTTTGGATAGCATGAGCAAGAAAGAGCAACTGATGTTTGCTCGTGAATTAGCCAAGCTGGAAAAAGATATTGGTGGCATTCAGGATATGGGCGCCTTGCCTGATGCTATTTTTGTGATCGACGTGGGCTACCACAAGATCGCTATTGCCGAAGCTCGCAAGCTAGGTATTCCTCTGATCGGTGTTGTTGATTCCAACCATTCCCCAGAAGGTATTGATTACGTGATTCCTGGTAACGACGACTCCGCCAAGGCTGTGACTCTGTACGCTCGCGGTATCGCTGATGCAATTCTGGAAGGCCGTGCTAACGCTGTTGACGATGTGGTCAAGGCTGTTGCGGCTGAAGGATCTGACGAATTCGTTGAGGTGAGCGAAGCTTCTGCTTGAAGTTGCGTTGACCCTAAAAAGGGGGCTTTGTGGCCCCTTTTTTTTAGCACTGATTAAACTAACAAATTGTTGATGGAGTAGAAAAATGACTGCAATTACCGCACGTATGGTTGCCGAACTGCGTGGCAAGACGGACGCCCCCATGATGGAATGCAAAAAAGCATTGACTGAAGCGCAGGGTGACATGGTTAAGGCAGAAGAGTTGCTGCGTGTCAAACTTGGAAGTAAGGCAGGCAAGGCTGCTGCACGCGTAACTGCTGAAGGCGTTGTTACCAGCTTCATGGATGGCAACGTTGGTGCCATCGTCGAAGTGAATTGCGAAACTGACTTTGTGACCAAGAACGACAGCTTTCTTGCAATCGCCAATGCCGCCGCCATGCTAGTGGCAAAGCACAACCCTGCCGATGTTGCAGCCTTGGCGGCACTGGAATACGCGCAAGACGGTTTCGGCCCGACATTGGAAGATGTGCGCAAAGGTCTGATCGGCAAGATCGGAGAAAACATGACTTTCCGCCGTTTCAATCGCTACGCATCTGGTTCGAAGCTGGCGGGTTACCTGCACGGCACCCGCATTGGCGTGGTCTTGGAGTTCACTGGTGATGAGGTCGCTGCTAAAGATGTCGCCATGCACGTGGCTGCGATGAAACCCGTGTCGCTGACGAGCGCTGATGTGCCCCCAGAATTGATTGAGCGCGAGCGCTCTGTCGCGACTGCCAAGGCCGCTGAAGACGCGGCTGTGGCAACTGCTGCCGGCAAGCCCGTGCAAACTGCTGAGATTGTTGCCAAGCGCATCGAAGGCGGCGTTCTGAAGTATCTCAAGGAAGTCTCTTTGGTCGACCAAGTCTTCGTCAAGGCAGCTGATGGTAAACAAACCGTGGGCGCGATGTTGAAGGAGAAGGCAACCGACGTGAATAGCTTCACGCTGTACGTGGTCGGTGAAGGCATTGAAAAAAAAGTGGACGACTTTGCTGCTGAAGTTGCTGCACAAGTTGCTGCAGCCCAAGCGGCGGCTTAAGTCGTTCGCTTTGTCGCGTTAGATTCCACCCCCACATTCACCGAAGGAGTCACCCATGCAGCCATCCAAACCCGCCTACCAACGCATTTTGTTGAAGTTGTCCGGCGAGGCTTTGATGGGTGACGATCAGTTTGGCATCAATCGAGACACCATCGTGCGTATGGTGGATGAAATTGCTGAAGTGACTCGCCTCGGTGTGGAGGTGGCAGTTGTCATTGGCGGAGGAAACATTTTCCGTGGCGTGGCGGGCGGCTCGGTGGGTATGGATCGTGCCACAGCAGATTACATGGGTATGCTGGCCACCGTAATGAACGCATTGGCGCTGGGTGACACCATGAATAAGGCGGGTCTTACTGCGCGGGTGATGTCGGCGATTGGTATCGAGCAAGTCGTTGAGCCTTATGTTCGCCCGAAAGCATTGCAATATCTGGAAGAGGGCAAGGTGGTGATTTTCGCGGCTGGCACGGGAAACCCGTTCTTTACGACGGATACGGCAGCGGCGCTACGAGGTGCCGAAATTGGTGCACAAATCGTATTGAAGGCGACTAAAGTAGATGGCGTTTATTCTGCTGATCCCAAGAAAGATCCCAATGCGACCCGCTTCGCCCATATCACTTTTGACCAAGCTATGAACCAGAACCTAGGCATCATGGATGCGGCGGCCTTTGCGTTGTGTAGAGACCAGAAGTTACCCATCAAAGTTTTCTCTATCGTTAAGCACGGCGCTTTGAAACGCGTTGTGATGGGTGAAGACGAAGGAACCTTGGTTCACGTTTGAGTGTCTGCAGGGTGCGTTTGGCATCCGTTTCGACTGGAGTTTGAAAAATGGCAATCAGTGAAGTCATATCTAATCTGGATACTAAGATGGATCAATCCATCGGTGCATTCAAGAACAACTTGACCAAAATCCGTACAGGGCGTGCCAGCCCTGCACTACTGGAATCTGTACAGGTGGACTACTACGGTTCCATGGTTCCTCTCAGCCAAGTGGCCAACTTGTCTCTTTTAGACTCTCGAACCGTTAGCGTTCAGCCCTGGGAAAAGGGTATGGGTGCCAAGATCGAGAAGGCTATTCGTGAAAGCGACTTGGGTCTCAATCCTTCATCCATGGGGGACTTGATTCGCGTGCCCATGCCCGTTATGTCGGAAGAGCGCCGCCGCGAGTTGACCAAGCTGGTGCGCAATGAAGGAGAGGGCGCCAAAGTCGCTATTCGCAACCTGCGCCGTGATGCCAATGAGGCAGTAAAGAAACTGGTCAAGGACAAGCTTGCTTCGGAAGACGATCAGAAACGTTCCGAGGCGGATATTCAAAGGCTGACGGATCGCCATATTGCCGAAGTCGATCGTCTCATCGTATCCAAAGAAGCCGACATCATGGCGGTTTGACGCTTGATTCCAATATTCGTCTGCGCCATTGGATGGCACTCCCGGTGACTCCCAAGCACATCGCCATCGTTATGGATGGTAATGGTCGCTGGGCATCTAAGCGATTCATGCCCCGGATTGCAGGGCACAAGCAGGGCGTAGATGCGCTCAAAGTTATTGTGTCTGCGTGTGCCCAACGCGGAGTGCAGGTGCTTACCGTATTCGCTTTTTCTTCTGAGAATTGGAATCGTCCTGCAGATGAAGTTTCAGGGCTCATGGACATTCTGGCCCTGGCGTTGGGCCGCGAAGTTCCACAGCTCCGCAAAGATGGAGTTCGCCTACACTTTGTAGGCTCACGTGATGGCCTGTCACAGCGCGTTACACGCGGCCTGACTGAGGCCCAGGCAGCAACTGTCAGCAATTCGCGCCTGATTCTGAACGTGTGTTTCAACTACGGTGGACGCTGGGACATTGCCCAAGCCGCTACGAAGCTGGCCGCTGCGGGCCAGGCCCCCACTGAAGTTGCATTAAACGGTGCCTTGGCTCTGTCTCACTGCCCAGATCCCGATTTGATCATTCGAACAGGTGGAGAAATGCGTATTAGCAATTTTCTGCTTTGGCAGGCAGCGTATTCTGAGTTGTACTTCAGTGATTTGCTTTGGCCAGACTTTGATGTAGCTGCCCTAGACGCGGCGATAACTTGGTTTGGATCGCGTGAGCGGCGTTTCGGCAAGACTTCAGAGCAAATTGCCACCACCTCGCCAACCCTCAGTTGACAAGGAAGTCCAGTGCTTCAACAAAGAATTATTACCGCCCTTGTACTGCTGGTTATTTTGCTGCCGGCTGTTTTCTACCCCGATCCGACGGCCTTTATGGTCGTGGCAGTCGTTTTGATAACTGCTGGCGCTTGGGAATGGTCCAACCTCAATCAATGCAAACGGTTGACCGCTTATGGCGTGGCAGCGGTGAGCGCTGCCGGATGTTTGGTTGCTTGGTACTTCGGCTTCGCAGTGCTCCCGTATCGCGGTATTTGGCTGATGGCGGGAGCAGTTTGGGTTTTGGGGGGCGTTTGGCTACTCCATGGCGGCGTCGGAGTGTGGGTACGTGTGCCGCAAGTGGTCCGTGTTGTCGTTGGCGTGCTAGCGCTTTGGGTGGCTTGGTTGGCTGTTGTGCAAGCGCGTATGACAGGCATTAACTTTCTAGTATCGACCATGGTGTTGGTCTGGATTGCCGACATCTTTGCCTACTTTGCAGGGCGTGCGTTGGGCGGTCGCTTCATCAAAGCCAAGCTGGCACCGACGATCAGCCCAGGCAAGACCTGGGAGGGTGCCCTGGGCGGCTTGGCCGGTGTACTTGTTGCGGCTGGTGTGTGGCGCGTCGTTGATGTATGGGTTGCTACTAGCGATAGAAGTGTGTTTTCCCACCTCGGGCAATCAGGACTTTTTTTCATGTTTTTGTCTGTCGCCTTTTTGGCTGCGATGAGTGTTGTGGGGGACCTGGTGGAGTCGCTCTTCAAGCGTAGTGCTGGCTTCAAGGACAGCAGTGGCTTGTTGCCGGGCCACGGTGGAGTGTTGGACCGGTTGGATGCCCTGCTCCCTGTGTTGCCATTGGCCATGATGCTGACGTCGATATGAGCAGCCCGCGTACCCGTGTCGTTGTTTTGGGCTCTACAGGGTCTATCGGTGTCAATACGCTCGACGTGATTGCGCGGCATAGCGAGCGCTTTGAGGCGTTTGCACTCACGGCGTCATCCAATGTCGATGTTATGGTTGCGCAGTGTGCAAGATTTCGCCCCGTCTTTGCGGTGATGGCGAACGCTGATGCGGGCAAAGCTCTGCAGGAACTCTGCGCGGCCAACAGCTTGCCCACACGTGTGCTGTGGGGTGCCGAGGCTCTGGTTTGTGTGGCCGCGCATGAGCAGGCGGACGCCGTGATGGCGGCCATCGTTGGGGCAGCTGGGCTCGCGCCCTGTATGGCCGCGGCTAGGGCAGGTAAACGACTATTGCTGGCTAATAAAGAGGCCTTGGTGGTAGGCGGGCATTTGTTTATGGACGCGGTGCAATCAGGCGGAGCTACTCTGCTTCCCATCGATAGCGAGCACTCGGCCATTTTTCAGTCCCTGCCGCAAGACCGGGCGTCTTGGAAGACCAGCGTTGACAAAATTATTTTGACAGCCTCTGGTGGACCGTTTCGTACTTGGGCTCCAGAAAAACTACGCGCTGTGACACCTGATCAAGCTTGTGCGCATCCCAACTGGGTGATGGGGCGGAAGATTTCAGTGGACTCTGCCACCATGATGAACAAGGCACTTGAGGTCATCGAGGCGCGGTATTTGTTTGACGTCGAGCCCTCGGACATCGAGGTCGTGATTCATCCGCAAAGTGTGATTCATTCGATGGTGCAGTTCGTGGATAACTCGGTTGTGGCGCAATTAGGCACACCCGACATGCGCGGGCCGATTGCCTATGGCTTATCTTGGCCGCAGCGTATCGAATCTGGCGCTCGCGCGATTGATTTTTCTGCACTCCAAAATTTGACTTTTGAAGCCGCTTCCTCTGCGGAGCATCGGGAGCGCTTCCCTGGCTTGACTCTGGCATGGGATGTATTGAACGATGTACCTGGCAAAACTGCGGTACTCAATGCAGCCAACGAAGTTGCGGTGGCAGGGTTTCTCGCGGGTCGCATTCGCTTTGATCAGATCTATGTTGTGAACGCTGCAACACTGTCGCAGGTTGTATTCGACACACCGCGATCGCTGGAAGATCTTTCTGGTTTGGATGCTGAGTCGCGGCAAAGTGCACAGCAGACCATGGCCAGTCTCGGTCACTGAGCTGCGTTAACTTATGTTGTTCACAATCGCTTCGTTCCTTTTTGCAATCGCAATTTTGGTGGCAGTGCATGAATTCGGACACTTTGCTACGGCTGTAGCGCTGCGCGTTAAGGTCTTGCGGTTTTCTATTGGTTTTGGCCCGCGCCTATTAACGTGGCACTCTAACCGCTTAGGAACTGAATTCGCTATTTCTTTGCTACCGCTGGGTGGCTATGTCAAGTTCTTAGACGAGCGTGATGGTCCGGTTGAGGCCGCAGACCGTCCTTTTGCGTTCAATGGTCAGCCGCTCAAAGTTCGCGCTGCAATTGTGGCTGGCGGGCCTACTGCCAATTTTTTGTTGGCCATTGTTTTGTACGCCTGCGTGAATTGGGTTGGCACCTTGCAATCCAGCCCTTTGTTAGAAACACCCTTGACGGGGTCTGTTGCGGAGCGCGCTGGTATTCGGGGTGGCGATCTGGTGGTAGCTGGCAGTTCGAATGGACAAGACCCTGTCGAAACCCAGTCCTTTGAAGACTTTCGCTGGCTTCTCATGCGGTCCGCTCTGGACCACCAGGATTTGAAACTGCTTGTCACCGATAGCGGTGGGGGTAGCCATCGCCAACTTGTTTTGCCGCTAGCTGCACTCGATGCACGAGATGCCGATACGGCACTGTTTCGCAAAATTGGCGTCATGGCACCCTTGTCTGCAGCGCGCTTGGGGGCCGTAGCGGCCGGCGGAGCTGCGGAGGAGGCTGGACTCAAGGCCGGCGACCTAGTGCTTCAAGTCGATGGTGTTGGCATCGTGGATGCGGCCCAGCTGCGTGAAATCATTCGCAATGCGGTGAACGCTGGAGATGCGCGCGTTGTGCAGTCCTGGCGCATTAATCGGTCTGGAGCAATATCGACACTCAGCGTTTTACCTAGGATTGAATCCTCGCAGGGTATGAAACTAGGACGTGTAGGCGCCTATATCGGTGCCCCGCCTGGCACGGTGATGGTTCGCTACGGGATAGTCGATGGGTTGACTCGTGCCGTCACACGCACCTGGGAGGTCTCCGTTCTATCTTTACAAATGATCGGCAAAATCGTAATGGGGGAGGCGTCACTGAAGAACCTGAGCGGCCCGATCACCATTGCAGACTATGCAGGGCAATCTGCGTCTTTGGGCGCAGTGCCGTTCGTCGTATTTCTGGCGCTGATTAGCGTTAGTCTTGGGGTGCTGAACTTGCTACCTTTGCCGGTCCTTGATGGAGGGCACCTGATGTATTATCTTTGGGAGTCACTGACAGGAAAGCCTGTTTCCGAATCGTGGATGGAGCAACTTCAAAAAGTTGGTCTGGTTGTTTTGTTGATGATGATGTCCGTTGCTGTCTTTAACGACGTGACGCGACTGTTGGGCTGATCGCTGCGTTTTTTACCGACAAACCAGCGCACATATGTTTAAAAAAATGCAATTCAAACGTACCTTATTGAGCGCCACTTTGAGCGCAGTTGTCAGTGCATCGTTAGTGCACAGTGCATGGGCAGTGGAGCCGTTCTCGGTACGCGATATTCGGGTGGAAGGATTGCAGCGTGTCGAAGCGGGTACCGTATTTGCCTCGCTGCCGGTCAAAGTGGGTGACATTTACAGCGATGACAAAGCCACCTCGTCTATTCGCGCTTTGTTCTCTTTGGGTGTCTTCAAAGACGTGCGTATTGAAGTAGCCGATGGTGTTTTGGTGGTGATCGTGGATGAGCGCCCTACGATTGCAGACGTCGGTTTCACAGGCACCAAAGAATTTGACAAAGATGCGCTGACCAAAGCGTTGAAGGATATCGGCTTAACCGACGGTCGTCCTTACGACAAAGCATTGGTGGACCGCGCGGAGCAAGAGCTCAAACGCCAATACATCACCAAAGGCATGTACGCCACCGAAGTAGTGACGACGGTAACGCCGATTGAGCGCAACCGTGTAAATCTGAGTTTTGTGGTGACTGAAGGCGACAACGCAAAGATCGGCGATATCCGCATTATCGGAAGCAAGGCGTTTTCTGAATCCACCTTACTGGGTCTATTTAATCAAGACACCGGTGGTTGGCTGAGTTGGTATACCAAGTCGAATCGCTACTCTCGCGCCAATTTGAATGCGGATATCGAGTCGCTGCGCTCCTACTATCTCTCGCGTGGATACCTTGAGTTTCGGGTGGACTCTACGCAGGTGGGAATCTCCCCGGATAAAAAGGACATCTCTATCACTATCAACGTGACAGAGGGGGATCAGTTTGTCGTGTCTAAGGTAAAGCTTGCGGGCAATTACCTCGGTAAAGAGGATGAATTCAAGTCCCTCATTGCGATTCGCGTCGGAGAGCCTTACAACGCGGACCGTGTCACCGTCACTAGCAAGAATTTCACCGATTACTTCGGTAACTTTGGTTATGCCTTTGCCCGCACGGAAATCAAAACGGATATTGACCGTGCTACCAACCGCGTGGAAGTGACGGTGGTTTCCGATCCTTCGCGTCGCGTTTATGTACGACGTGTCAACGTAGCGGGCAACGACCGCACGCGTGATGAAGTGATTCGTCGCGAATTTCGTCAACTGGAGTCCGCCTGGTACGACGGAGAGAAGATCCGTCAGTCGCGCAATCGTGTCGATCGACTGGGTTACTTCAAGGATGTAACCCTGGACACCCAAGAAGTCCCTGGATCCCCTGACCAGGTTGACGTGACTTTCACGGTGGTGGAGAAACCCACGGGCCAATTGAGCCTGGGTGCCGGTGTTTCCAGCGCTGATGGTTTTGGCTTCACCTTTGGCTTCAAGCAGGACAACGCCTTTGGCTCAGGTAATTCCTTGGGCGTTGAGGTGAACACCAGCAAAACGAATCGAACCTTGGTTTTCAACACGACAAATCCGTATTTCACGGAAGACGGCGTGTCCCGCACTATCGATCTGTACCAGCGCAACTCCAAGCCGTATGCTGATATCGATAGCTATTCGATCGACACCACTGGAGCTGCTTTGCGATTTGGTGTGCCCTTTACCGAATCAGATACTGTTTTCTTTGGTCTCGGTATTGACCGTACGACAATTGTGCCGGGCTCATTGTTGCCTGTGGTGTACCAAGATTTCGCTAACAAATTCGGCTTCACCAGCACAGCAGTCCCGTTGACCGTTGGCTGGGGACGGGATACGCGCGATAGCGCCCTGACACCTAGCACGGGTAAGGTTATCCGGACCTCTGCGGAGTGGAGTGTTGCTGGTGAATTGCGTTACATACGCGGCACTGCGCAATATCAGCTTTTCTATCCGGTGACCAAGCGAATCACTGCCGCGCTGAATGCTGAGCTGGGTATTGGTGCTGGCACGGATGGCATTGAGTACCCTATTTTCAAGAACTTTTATTCAGGTGGACTGGGTACTGTTCGTGGCTTTGAGCAAGGCAGCTTGACGACAGGCCGCCAGCGCGAGTTGGGTCTGACTGCAACCGGTGGTACCAAGAAGTTAAATTTCAATGCTGAGGTGCTGTCGCCGCTCCCGGGTGGCGGCGGTGACAAAACCTTGCGCGTCTACGCCTTTTTGGATGCAGGCGGGCTATTTGGCCCTGAAGAAACGATTCAGTTTGGCGATTTGCGCAGTTCATATGGCGTCGGTATCAGCTGGATTTCGCCGGTTGGACCACTACGTCTAGCCTTTGCCCGACCCATCAAACAACTTGAAAACGATAGAATCCAAACTCTGCAATTCCAGATCGGAAATTCTTTCTAATGAAAACTTTTACCAAAACCTGGTTGATCGCGGCTGCACTGATCGCTGTGTCGGCGGGTGCCTTGGCTCAAGATTCCAAAATCGGCTACATCAACACCACACGGATCACGGCGGAGTCCGGTCCAGCGAAAGCTGCACAGGCTAAGCTGGAGCAAGAATTTTCTAAGCGCCAAAAAGAGCTGGCTGATCAGCAGGCTTCGTTGAAGACGCTGAGCGAAAAGTTTGAACGCGATGCCCCCACCTTGTCCGAGACGCAGCGCACAACACGCCAAAAAGAGTTTCAAGAACTGGGTCGTGACTTTCAGCGCAAGCAGCGTGAATTTCAGGAAGACCTTAACGGTCGCCGCAATGAAGAGTTGCAACAAGTGCTGGACAAAGCTACCAAGGCGGTTAAGCAGGTTGCCGAAGCCGAGAAATATGACTTGGTGATTCAGGAAGTGGTCTACACCAACTCCAAACATGACATCACCGATAAGGTCCTGAAGATCCTCAACGGTGGCAAGTAGCGGCACCGTGCGAGCCCGTGGCTTATGCAGCTGACCCTTGGTGCCATTGTTGAATCGCTGGGTGGTGAGCTGGTAGGTAACCCTCACTATCTCGTTTCTGGTTTGGCACCACTTGAGAGTGCCACGCCGTATCAGCTCAGTTTTCTGAGTAACCCAAAATATCAGGCGCAACTCGCGGCATCGCAAGCGGCCTGTGTCGTAGTCGCCACATCTATGCGCGCGGCGGCCTCTGAGCGGGGTGCATGCATAGTCACCGACCAACCTTATCTGTACTTCGCACGCTTGACCCAGCTGTGGCAGAAACAGCGCCGTGCCCATGCGCCACAAGAGCCTGCAGTGCATGCTAGTGCGGTTATCCACCCCACGGCCGTGGTGCATCCAAGTGCCCGGATTGGCCCTTTGTGCGTCGTAGAGAAAGGTGCCCGCATTGGTGCGGATACCGTGCTGAAGTCCCGCGTGACGGTAGGCGAAGATTGCGTGCTGGGCCAGCGCTGTATCGTGCATCCTGGCGTGGTTATTGGTGCGGACGGCTTTGGATTTGCGCCGCACGGTGATGGCTGGGAAAAAATCGAGCAATTGGGCGCGGTGAAGATCGGCGACGACGTAGAAATAGGAGCCAACACCTGCATTGACCGGGGCGCACTAGACGACACGGTGATTGAGGACGGGGTGAAGCTGGACAATCTGATTCAGATCGGCCACAACGTGCGCGTAGGTAAGCACACGGCCATGGCGGGGTGCGTGGGAGTCGCTGGCAGCGCAACCATTGGTGCACGCTGCACGATTGGTGGGGGGGCCATTGTGCTGGGACATTTGACGATGGCAGACCAAGTGCACATCTCCGCCGCCACGGTGGTAACCCGATCCATTCGCAAGCCAGGCCATTACACCGGCGTGTTTCCCATGGATGACAACGCCGCCTGGGAAAAAAATGCGGCTTCGCTCAAACAATTGCACAGTCTGCGCGAACGTATTCGCGCCCTGGAACAAGCAACCAAAACATCGGAGACACCATGATGATGGACATTCACAAAATTCTGAAGCAGCTACCCCACCGTTACCCCTTTTTGCTGGTAGATCGGGTGCTTGCTCTCGACAAGGGTAAGACCATCAAGGCCCTGAAGAACGTGACCATCAATGAGCCTTTTTTTGAAGGACACTTCCCACACCGTCCCGTGATGCCGGGCGTGCTGATGCTTGAAGCCTTGGCCCAAGCTGCTGCATTGCTGGCGTTTGATGCGCTCAACACCACGCCTAATGACGAGATGGTCTACTACTTTGCAGGCATCGATGGCGCGCGCTTCAAGCGCCCTGTGGAGCCTGGTGACCAGCTGATATTGGATGTTGAATTGCTGCGCATGAAGGCCGGTATTTTCAAATTCAAGGGCACTGCCTCGGTGGCGGGTGAGCTGGCGGTGGAAGCTGAGCTGACCTGCGCGATGCGTTCCATTGTGCCGAAAGCCTGACATGTCGCTGATTCATGCCACCGCCATCGTGGACCCCGCGGCTGAGCTGGACAGTTCGGTATCTGTTGGTCCTTACACCGTCATTGGACCCCACGTCAAAGTAGGCGCGGGCACCAGCATTGGCCCGCACTGCGTCATCGAAGGCCACACCACCATTGGCCGCGACAATCGGATTTTTCAATTTAACTCGCTGGGTGCTATCCCGCAAGACAAAAAGTATGCGGGCGAACCCTGTGAGCTGATCATTGGTGACCGCAACACTATTCGTGAGTTTTGCACATTCAACATCGGTTCGCCCGGCGACATAGGCAAAACCATGCTGGGCAACGACAACTGGATCATGGCCTATGTGCATTTGGCTCACGACTGCGTGGTTGGCAACAACACCATTTTTGCGAACAACTCGCAGCTTGCGGGCCATGTGCATGTGGGCGACTGGGTGATTCTGGGTGGCTTCACGGTGGTCCACCAGTTTGTACGCATTGGGGCGCACGCCATGACGGCGATGTGCTCGGTGCTGTTAGCCGATTTACCACCGTTCGTGATGTGCCAAGGCCAGCCGGCCGCTGCGCGCTCCATGAACTTTGAAGGTCTGCGGCGCAGGGGCTGGACGCCCGAGCGTATTTCGGGTGTCAAGGCGATTCATAAAGCCCTGTACCGGGAAGACCTGACACTGGACGCAGCCCGTAAAAAAATCGCTGGGCTGGTGGACACGCAGTCTGAAACCGGCCCAGATGTGGCGATGATGCTGTCCTTTTTGGAGCAGGTATCGCCCCAGCGCGGCATCGTGCGTTAAAGCAGTCAATGGCGCAGCCCCCAGACGCGTGCGACGCCGTTGTAGCACCCAAGATCGCCCTCGTGGCGGGTGAGGCTTCAGGCGACCTGTTGGCGGGATTACTGTTGGGCGGTATGGAGGCCCGCTGGCCTGCGATGCAGTCGTACGGTATTGGTGGACCGCAGATGGTGCGCCAAGGCTTCACCGCCTGGTGGCCGCACCACAAACTTTCGGTGCATGGGTTTAGCTGGGAGCTCCTGCGCCGTTACCGTGAAATCGTAGGTATCCGCAGCCAACTGCGCATGCGCCTGCTGATTGAAAAACCGGATCTTTTCATTGGTGTGGATGCACCCGATTTCAATCTGGCGTTGGAGGCCGATCTGAAGGCGGCTGGTGTCAAAACGGTGCACTTTGTTTCGCCCTCGGTTTGGGCCTGGCGTCCTGAGCGGTTGGAAAAAATCCGCCGCAGTGTCGACCATGTGCTGTGCATCTTCCCGTTTGAACCCGAGTTGTTGGCGGGTTACGGGGTGTCGGCCACGTATGTAGGCCACCCGTTGGCCAACGTCATTCCTCTGAACCCCGACCGCGCAGCGGCCCGGCGTGCCCTGGGCCTGCGGGATGAGGATGCCGTGGTGGCCCTGCTGCCCGGTAGCCGCAAAGGCGAGATCGAACACCTCGCTTTACGGTTCTTTCGGGCTGCAGCCCTAGTAAAACATGTCCGTCCAGCTATCAAATTCATAGTGCCTGCTGTTCTCGGCCTGCAGCCACTGATTGAAGCGGCCGCCCGCAAGAGCGGCATGGCAGAGCATGTGCAGATACTCACTGGCCAATCCCATCGGGTCCTGGCCGCCTGCGACGTAACGCTGATTGCCAGCGGCACCGCCACGCTGGAGGCTGCGCTTTTCAAGCGCCCCATGGTCGTGGCTTACCACATGGGCTGGTTGTCCTGGAAGCTGATGAACCGCAAACGTTTGCAACCCTGGGTGGCTTTGCCCAATATTCTGTGCCACGAATTTGTAGTGCCTGAGCTACTGCAAGAAGCCGCCACTTCTGAGGCATTGGCACGCGAAGTGTTAGTTTGGCTGGATGCCAAGGCTCAGAACCCTGCGAAGATAGAGGCTCTGCAATCCACGTTCACAGCGCTGCACCATGAGCTGCGGCGCGATACGGCCACCCTTGCTACTGATGCCATCCAAAAAGTCCTCCAAAGCTAAACCGCTCGTCAGGGAACAAACCGCCTTTGTGTGGGATTTGCCTGGCTTGCTGGCGGGCGTAGACGAGGCCGGACGTGGCCCGCTGGCCGGGCCCGTGGTGGCTGCGGCCGTTATTCTGGATGAGCTGCGCCCTATCAAAGGTCTGAACGACTCTAAGAAGTTGAGCGCACGCCAGCGGGAAAAGCTTTATGACGAAATTCGGGCCAAGGCCCTGTGCTGCTCAGTGGCCCAGGCCAGTGTCGAAGAGATAGACCGGCTCAATATCTTGCAGGCCACGATGCTGGCCATGAAGCGGGCTGTGGAGGGCTTGCGCCTGAAGCCCGCCAAAGTGTTGGTGGACGGCAACCGCCTGCCGACGCTGGATGTGCTGGCCGAAGCCATTGTGAAGGGCGATGCCACGGTGCCGGCCATCTCGGCCGCTTCCATTTTGGCCAAGGTCACGCGTGACCGCTGGTGTGCTGAGCTGGATGCTCAGTACCCGGAATACGGCTTTGCCGGTCACAAGGGCTACGGCACAGCCGAGCATCTGGCCGCTCTGCAAGTCCATGGCGCTTGTCCGCAGCACCGCAAGACCTTTGCCCCTGTGACGGCGGTGCTATGAGCGAAACCGTTCACATTACCTCCCGTGACAACCAATTGCTCAAGGAATTGCGTAAGCAGGCGCAAGACAACAATGCCTACCGCAAAACCGGCCGTTACTGGATCGAGGGCGACCACCTGTGCAGCGCAGCGCTGCTGTGCGGCCTGAAACCCGCCATTTTCGTAGTTTCAGAGTCATTTGGGCCTGGGGCCCCAGTGGAATATGCCCAAGCTGCTATCAAAACGATAGTGATCGCCGATGCGCTGTTTCGCGACATCAGTGGTCTGGAGTCGCCCGCTAAGCTCGGTTTTGTGATCGATTTACCCGAAGCAACTCCCATTGCGCCCTTGGCTGCTACGGTCATACTGGACCGCGTGCAAGACGCTGGCAATGTCGGCTCTATCCTGCGCAGCGCAGGAGCTTTTGGTTTCAAGCAAGTGCTGGCTGTCAAAGGAACTGCAGCGCTGTGGAGCCCCAAAGTGCTGCGCGCTGGTATGGGTGCGCACTTCGGCTTGCAACTGCATGAGGGGCTGACGCTGCAAGACCTAGATGCGTTGCAGCTGCCGCTGGTGGTTACCAGCTCGCACCAGGGCGATCTGGTTCAAAATCTAAAGCTGCCGTTTCCCTGTGCCTGGGCCATGGGCCACGAGGGGCAGGGCGTTAGCGCTGATTTGATGGCGCGGGCCACCCACTTTGCTCGCATTGGTCAGCCCGGCGGCGAGGAATCGCTGAACGTGGCGGCTGCCGCCGCGATTTGCCTGCATGCGAGCACTTTGGGTCCGTTATAATCAGAGGCTTTCCAGAAAACAGCCGTCCCAAGCGCACGTTCGAGAACATTCCCTTATAAAAAGCACCCGCCGAGAGTCAATCCTGGCGCGGTATCCGCCAAGAGCCATTCTTGAGCGCGTTTGGGCGTACCCGTAACCCATCCGGAGAAACCAGTGCTTTTGTCTCTCAAGGGAACCACCCCACCCGCCATCCTGGCGCTCGCAGACGGCACAGTCTACGTTGGCAATTCCATTGGAGCCCCAGGTTCCACGGTCGGCGAGGTCGTGTTCAACACCTCCATGACCGGCTACCAGGAAATCCTGACTGACCCCAGCTACTGCCAGCAGATCGTCACACTCACCTATCCCCATATCGGCAACACCGGTATCAACCCGGAAGACG
>JANYEE010000211.1 GCA_025363275.1 Burkholderiales bacterium
CCAAGCCCGCCGAGCAAACGCCGGGCGTGGCCAAAGTAGCGGTGGACTTGCTGCATGCGGCCGGTGTGCCGGCGGATGCCTTGCAACTGCTGCACGGCGCGGGCGAAACCGTGGGTGCAGGCCTGGTGGCGCAGCCCGGCGTGGCCGGTGTGGTGTTTACCGGCTCCACGCAAGTCGCCAAGATCATCCAGCGCGCGTTGGCCGCCAAAGACGGCGCAATAGTCCCGCTGATTGCCGAGACTGGCGGCATCAATGCCATGCTGGTGGACAGCAGCGCCCTGCCCGAGCAGGTGGTCGATGCCACGGTGATGAGCGCCTTCCGCTCCGCTGGGCAGCGTTGCTCGGCCTTGCGTTTGCTGGTGGTGCACAGGGCAATAGCCGACGGTGTGATCGCCATGCTGCAAGGCGCGGCTAAGGAACTGGTAGCGGGTAACCCCGTCGAGCTGACGACCGATGTAGGCCCGGTGATCGACGCAGAAGCCTTTGACAACATCCAAAAACACATCACACGGCTCAAATCTGAGTCAAAAGTGCTTGTGGCCCAGGAAAACAATGCCTCAGTAGCTACTAAAACCGTAGCAAACCTGATTGCACCCCACGCCTTTGAGGTCAAAAGCATCGCCGATGTGAAAGCCGAAATCTTCGGCCCGGTGCTGCAAGTCGTGCGTTGGGACGGCAACCCCGAGGACGTCATCGCCCAGATCAACGCCCTGGGCTACGGCCTGACCTTGGGTATCCAGACCCGCATCGACAGCCGCGCCCAGGCCCTGGCTGCGCAAGCCCATGTCGGCAACATCTACATCAACCGCAACATGATTGGCGCCGTGGTGGGCGTGCAGCCCTTTGGTGGTGAAGGCCTGAGCGGTACTGGCCCTAAGGCGGGTGGCCCGCACTATCTGTATCGCTTCTGCGCGGAGCAGACGGTGACGGTGAATACGACTGCGGCAGGGGGCAATGCGGCGTTATTGGCCAGCGTGCACTGAAGGTCACTGGGTCGCAGTATCTACTGCGTCTAGTCGGTCCAACACCCTCAGCGCATTTTGTACATCCCCGGCTGCAACGGCACCATAGAAAAAGGGAGCTGGAGCTCCCTTTTTTGCCAAGCCCCAAGGCCTTTGCACCATTAGGTCGTCAAGGACTGCTTACGACGACGCGCAATGGTACCGACTAGGCCCAGGCCCGCCAACATCAAAGCGAAGGTTTCGGGCTCTGGAACAGCCAACACACTTGCTGTGCCAAATACCACTGGATTACCCTGACCGCCGTTAACCCAGTCGTTATGGTAAGCAAACCAGTTAACGCTGGTTGGCGCGGTAACGGAGTTGGACAAGAACTTGAAGCCACTTACCGACTCACCGTTTTGAATCATGTCTGGAATAGACGCGCCGTAATTCAGCGGTGTGATGTTGTAACCAATGTAGCCACCGTAGTTGCTCCAGTTGGCAGGTGCAGAGACGAAGCTGCCACCAGGGATGTCAACACCCACGAAATAGATATCCAGGTTGTTTGAACCAATGCCGTTGGTAAAAGTGAAATCAAGGATCCAGTTGTTGGCCGAGCCTGTGATCGTGTAGTTAGCCGTGTCAGCAGCCCAGGCAGCGGTTTGCAAGCCCAACACGAGCAGCACAGCTGTCAAAGTGATTTTTCCGAGTTTTAGCACTTGTATCTCCGATGTTTTAAATTTAATTTCTGCAGCGACGGGTTGTCCTTGCATAGGGCGTGATTTCATCCGTAACTTTACGCAGGTGCAATAGTCCATTCGGATCAATAGTGATGACAAACTCTGTGCGCGTGCGCCGCCAGTGCCCATGCGGATGGCGGCACGGTCTCGCGTGTTTGCAACTAAGCTGGTTGCCGCTTACTCTTCCAGCAAGGAGCGCAACATCCAGGCGGTTTGCTCGTGCACCGTCAGGCGTTGCGTGAGCAAATCAGCAGTGGGCTCGTCGGATGCTTTGCCCACGACAGGCAGCAGGCTACGTGCCGTGCGGGCTACCGCCTCATGGCCTTTGACCAGAATCCGGACCATCTCCAGCGCCTTCGGTGGGGTGAGCGGTGCGTCGGGCACAGACGCCAGCTTGCTGAATTGGGCGTAAGAGCCTGGAGCACTGTGGCCCAGGGCGCGAATCCGCTCGGCTACCGGGTCCACCGCGTTCCACAACTCGGTGTACTGCACCATGAACATCTGGTGCAATGTATTGAACATCGGCCCAGTCACATTCCAGTGAAAGTTGTGGGTGGTCAGGTACAAGGTGTAGGTGTCAGCCAGCAGGCTGCTCAAGCCCTTGGCGATGGCAGCGCGATCTTTGTCGCTGATACCAATGTTGATGTGTTGGGGTGATACGGATACGGTTTTGGCCATAGCTTTTCCTTGATAAAAATGTGCTTCAAGCTCTTACTTTAATCAGAAATAGGGTTCCCTTTCAAAGTGGGGCTGAAAGCGAACGCAGGGAATGCAGCGTTGTTGGGCAGCCAGCATAGAGTACCTCCATGGGCGGGTAAATACCAGTGACAGGTCGCCGCCACAGCGCTGTTTTACGCGCAGAATTACAGCGTTTATGGAACTCTGCAAACGCCTATGCCCCGCCTCCTTGTGACTGATGGACTACGGAGTATGCGCGCATGGTTGCGTGCTTCGGTTGCGGTCAATCACCGCGTGCAGATCCAGGCGACGCAAGTCACTATGCGGCGGTTTTTTATTGCCGCTGGGCTGGTCATCGCGCTCAATCTGGTCTACACGGTCTGGTTTTTGGGTTTCCAGTTGGGCAGTGCTACGCCTGCGACCGGTTTGTGGATCCTGTTGGTAGGTGGCACGCACACTGTTTCTGCGGTTTTGCTGACGGTGTTGGTGCTTGTGTCGTATCGGCTAAGCCGCCAGCCCGAGGTGCACGAATACGCTGCGTTAGCGCTACACGTCGCCATGGTGGTGGTGGCTCTGGCCTTGGGTGCGGGCCTGTCTGTGGCGGATCAGCTGGTGGCCGCTAACACCACCATGTTCGCGCTCATCAGCTTGGCCGTTGCCATGCTGTCTCTGATGCGTCCAGCGCTGAGCGCGGCGATTTTTCTGATCATCTACCTGGTATTTTTCTTCTGTCTGCCGCTCACGCAGCCAGACCCGCAGCTGTTGGCTATCAGTCGCAGCCATGCTTTAGCTGCCACGTTGGTCAGTGTCATGGCATCGTGTCTGATGTGGCGACAGTATGTTCAATCTACGCTATTGGCTTGGGAGGTGCAGAACGCCCAAATTGCCTTGACAGCCAAGCAGGCAGAGCTGGAGTACTTGGCGACCCATGATTCTCTGACCGGGCTGCTCAATCGCAGAGAGTTCATGCGTCAGTTGGAACAAGAGCGTGTCCGCACATTACGCCACCCAACTCCCACCAGCTTGATCATGGTGGATCTTGATTTTTTCAAAAGAGTCAATGACACGTATGGTCACCCGGCGGGTGACACGGTGCTGGTGGCTGTTGCAGGGGCCTTGGCCCACAGCGTGCGCAAGACTGATGTGCTGGCGCGGTTGGGGGGCGAAGAGTTCATCGTGCTGTTGCCCAATACCGATCTGGTGGGCGCATCCGGTGTGGGGCAAAAGCTGTTGGCCCAGATCCGCGAGCTGCAAATCCCCTTCGCCAATCTGCAACTGCGTATTACCGCGTCACTGGGTGTGAGTAGCTTGGCGCGCGGCGCTGAGCAAAGCCCAGACGCCTTGTACACGGCAGCTGACAAAGCGCTCTATCTCGCCAAACACAGTGGCCGTGACCGCGTAGAACTGGCACCCCAGACCGACCCCATCCCGCCGAGACTCTAGTGCGTTAGTGCGCTTGTTCTATGCAGCCGGACGGTTTTTCGGTCAGGTGTTGAATCATGAAGTGACCATAGTGCTGGGCTGAAACTGGGTTGCTTCTGTGTACCCAGTCCGCTACTTGCTCAGCCAGTACATCTGTCGGCGCTTCCACGACCAGAAAGCTACAGCCTTGCTCCGCCAAAATCTTGTATTGGCGAATCAGATCCAGTTCATAGCCAAAGCTTGCAACGGGGCTGGTACTGAGTAGTTCTGCGATCACCTGGGCCTTCATTTCAGCGGCGGAGTACTGCACCATGCTGCTAGGGGCGAACCCTAAATCGCTGAGAGCTGCGCGCGCGCTTTGCAGCTTGTCATGGGTTTGCAATGCAATCAGAGTGCGCCCCACGGGTTTAAATACGCCATAGGCGGTGGGGGGGGTAGATTGGTCCATGCGTGGTTCCAGTGAAATTGTTCACCGCCACGGTAGACCTTGCTGCACCCCTGGTCTGTTCGCTAGCGCACCTGTGCCGCCGCATCGCTGCGGCACAGGCCCGCGCATAGACTCAACGGCCCATTTCCTTCAGGTAATCGGCGCGCGCAGCAATGGCGGTATCGGCAAAATCCGAAAACAAGCCATCCAAGCCCAGCCGGTAAAAGGCCTTGTACTCCTCTTTTGGATCGTTCTTGAAATCAGCAGGTATACGTCGGCTTTCATTGCGAAACGTATAAGCGTGTACCAAAAGACCGGCTTTGTGCGCGTCGGCAATCAAGGTGGTGGGCGGCAGGCTGGAGGCGTCGGCGTAATTCACCTTGCCGTCGCCATTAATATCTTTGACCTTGCCGTCAGTACCCAACTGGCCCTTCACCGAAATGATGTAGGGCTTCCAAGGGCCAATGCCGTCAGCATAGGTCTTAATCTCCGCCAAGCCCGCGGGGGTGACCATGGCACTGAAGAGTCGGTTGTCGCCCGACTTGAACCAGTCGTAAGGGCGGTCGTAAGGTGCTGCAAAAGTCAGCGCACCGGTAGCCAAATCCACGTCATCGGCATCGATCAGTTGAATCAATTTCGTGTTCAAACCATTCGCCTTGAGGTACTTCAGGCTGCTGGGCTCAAAGCTTTGCACGTAAATCGGTGCGTCTTTGCTGTTCCAGCCCGCGGCTTTAACTATGGCAATTAGTTTGTCTTCCAGCGGCAAGCCAATTTCCCGGTGGTAAGTCGGATTCTTAGTTTCAGGGTAGACCGCAACGACGCGGCCATTGACCGAGCGGGCTTTGGCCAAATCAATGATTTCCTGAAAGCTCACTAGCTTGTACAAACCATTGAACTGTTGAGGCCGCTCGGCGTCCGTGGAGATGCCCCCTAGTTCTTTGATTTCGGCCAGTGTGAAGTCGCCGGCAAACCAGCCAGTTTGGATTTCGCCATCCACGCTGATGGTCTTTTTGCGCTCTGCAAATTTGGCGATGCTGGCCACGTTGGTGCTGTACGCCAGGTTGGGGTCATGCCGCGCGATGAGGACACCATCCTTGGTGGAGACCAAGTCTGGCTCAATGGCATCGGCGCCCAGGTCAATGGCCTTCACATAGGCTTCGTAGGTTTCTTCGGGCAGGTAGCCTGAAGCGCCTCGGTGGGCGACGACGACGGGCTGCTTGCCGTCGAGCGTGAGCAGATCACGGCCGTTGCCTCCTCCGCAGGCGGTCACTACGGCCACAGTGATGGCGCCCATCAAGGCCACACGCAGGTGGCGGTTGTTCTTTGTCATGATTCCCTTGGGTGTTAACGATCGAACACTCATGGTGTCGCCATTGCGTGAAACGTGCGTGACGGGCGAATGACAGTGGTGTGACCTGAGGGTCTATCGGGGTTTGCGCGTCTGAAAATAGCTTGCAAGCCCTCCACCAGAAAGCCTGCAGGCTCAACCTCTCAGCTGTGGCTGTAGGGCAACCCCAACAATTGCATTTTGTGCGGCAGAGGATTGCCGAACTTGGGATTTACGGCCGTGCGGTCGATTGGCGCGGTCGCTTCTATCGTGCCGGTGCTGGCGTCGGTAGCGCTTGCGTGAAAGGCAATGGATAACTGACCAAACTGCCAAAGCCACGCTCGCCCAAAGCTTGTACACCAAACACTACGTTGTCTTTGGATACGCCCTGGATGGTTGCGCGATCGACCAAGCCGACATCGCGCGCGTGTTGCCACTGCGAAGCCCCAGTCTCACGCCACACCACACGGTAGCCTGAGACGCTCGCCTCCTTGTTGGCGAGCCAGCGCAGGGTACTGCTGTTATCCAGCTCAATCGCTTCCAGCCTGACATCTTGTACGGGGGCGGGCGCGAGCGCCAGCGTAGCGAGTCCCGCTGCGTTGATCCGGGCTACATCGGCGATGTAGGCCGGATCAACAAACTCGGGTAGGTCCCCAAGCTTCACACCGTTTTCTGTTCGGACATTTTGATGCTGATGGTTGAAATTCTCAAAAGGCTCCGTCATGCGCACGGCCGCGAAGCCACGTTCTAAAAATGGCAAATGGTCGCCACCCCGTAGATAGCGATCCGGCCTTTGAATCAAGTTGACGTTGAAGCCTTTCACGTACTGCTCCCCAATCGTTTTGAGGTGGCGCCCAAGCTGGTGCGTGGGTAAGTCTTCAGACCCTCCCGCCAGCACCAGTTGTTGCAACTGGGCTCGGGTGTTGTCGCTAGCCGTGTCGTCAGGCCCGGTTGCTGATCGATTGCCCTGCGCCTGCAAAACCATGCGCAAAAAAGGGCTCAGTCCATCTGCAAAAAGTCGCACTTGCTTGGGGTCATACTGACCCGCATCGCCACGTGGACTGCCAATGATGTCGTTCGTGACCATAGCCTCAATACGGAAGTCCTTGTTGCGGGCTGTGCGAGCCCAATGCACAGCCCCCAGTAAGCCCTGTTCTTCACCGGCAACCGCCATGAAAACCAGAGTGGCATCAAACTTATACGCAGCCATGACGCAGGCGAGCTCCATCATTGCGGCCACCCCCGAGGCATCGTCGTTTGCGCCCGGTGATGCTCCCAAGGGGTCTAGCACGTCGCTGTTTCGGGAATCGTAATGGCCACTAACGACCAACATTCTGTTGTGCGACGAGGCAGATACACCCGGCAAAGTTGCAACCACATTGACTAGAGTGGTCTGGGTGGGGATGCGACGCCCCGCGGGTTCAATGAACGTATCCATTTCCACGCGCAAATACCCGCCATTGGCGTCTGAGCACGCTTGTAATTCACGCTGAATCCAACGCCGTACCGCGCCAATCCCGCGTGTGTCTGACTGGGTCTCGGACAGCGTATGCCGGGTGGAGAATTGCACCAAAGTGTCTATACGTTGTGCAATGCGTTGTGCAGAAATCTGGGCCACGATATCGCTAACTTGGCGGTCTGACTTCGGTGCAGTCGAGATGTCTGCGGCGCCGGCTGGTAGCACCGCAAGGGCGAGCAAAGCGGTAGCGAATGTCTTCATAACTTTCTCTTGGTGAAATATAAGTGACCGGCTCAGACAAAGTCGGCGTCTAGCACTACCCGGTAACGGGCCTTGCCGGAGCGCAAGTGGTCCAGCGCTGCGTTGACTTGCGACATTGGAAAGTGCTCCACTTGTGGCGCGATACCATGGCGGGCGCAGAACTCCAACATCTGACTCAGCACGACTGGCGACGGGGTGGGCGATGCTGAAATACTGCGCTGCCAAGACAACAAACCACCGGTGCGTAGCTTCATGGCTTCAGTAACGACGCCGACCATGTGCATGCGCCCCTTGGGTGCAAGCGTGCCGATCAGAGCGTCCCATTCCAGGCTCGCGCCCACCGTCACCAGCAAAAAGTCCAACTGGCCCGCATAGGCTTTGAGTTCTTTTACATCGATGCTGGACACCGTGCGGTGCGCACCCAGTAGCAACGCTTCTTCGCGTTTAGATGGGCTGGAGGTGAATGCAGTCACCTCGCAGCCCCAGGCCTTGGCAAACTTGACGGCCAGATGCCCCAATCCTCCAATGCCAACTACGCCCACGCGGTCGGTGGGTTTGATGTCATGAATCACAAAGGGCAAAAAGGCAGTTCCACCTCCGCACATCAAGGGGCCGGCGGCGCTGGCATCCAGCTTGGCAGGAAGGGGTAAAGCCCAGCTCCAGTGCGCCCGCACCCTGTCGGCAAAGCCGCCGTGGCGGCCAACGATGGTGGGCTGGCGTTTGCCGCACAGATTTTGCTCGCCGCCCATGCAAAACTGGCAGTGCAGACAGCTCTTGGCATGCCAGCCAATGCCCACGCGCTGGCCCACACTGCGGCCTTTGACCTGGGGGCCAATAGCCACAATCGTGCCGACGATTTCGTGTCCGGGCACCAAGGGGTAGTTGGCAGGGAACCACTCGCTGTCCACCATCGCCAAATCGGAATGGCAAACGCCGCAGTACTCCACTGCAATTTCAATATCTTCAGCGTCCAGTGCGCCGGGATCAAAGTCCAATCGCTCTAAAGCAGAGCCACTGCTGGTGGCGGCCCATCCGCGAAATGTTGTCATCGAATTCTCCGTTGGGTCAATAGGTTGGTCTTGATAGGTTGGTCTGAAGGTTACCGGTTTTACCTAAAAGCTTTGTAACGCGGGCGACTGGTGCCAGATAGAATGATTGCGGATCGACAGAACACCCGTATTCACCGCACAGACCGCTATGGCAACCTTTGATTCCATGAAGACCGCCTTGTCGTCGCAGGCTGAGGCACCAGAGACTGTTGCTGCGCCTTTGGCTGCCGGGCCGGTTACCGTGACAGTATTGTTTGCGGATGTGTCGGGCAGCACCAAACTCTACGACGCGCTGGGCGATACCCAGGCCAAGGCCATGGTGGACGAGTGCATTGGCATCATGCGTGCGGTGGTGGCGCAATATGGCGGACGCGTTATTAAGACCATCGGTGACGAGGTGATGTGTGTGCTACCCCTAGCCGACACTGGATTGTTGGCGGCCACTGATATGCAAACCAAGGTGATGGCGTTGCCGGTTGTTTCCAACGTCAAACGCGCGATACGGGTGGGTTTTCATTTTGGTCCAGTGATCGAGGAACACAACGATGTGTTTGGCGACACCGTGAATCTGGCCGCCCGCATGGCTGGGCTGGCCAAGGGTCAGCAAATCATCACCACGCTGGCTACGGTGCAGCAGATGACGCCTATGTTGCGTGCTTCCACACGCCGCATTGCTGCACTAGCAGTCAAGGGCAAGGGCGATGATGTGGAAGTGTGTGAGGTGATCTGGCAGGCAGGCGAAGAACTGACCATGGCCACGCCGTCTATGGCGTCTGCAGCGCGCAATGTAGACCTAGCGTTGCTGTATGCCGGCACGCCGATGGGGCTGGCGCAAGCCAATAGCGCCATTGTGGTGGGACGTGATGCCAGCTGCCAGATGGTGGTGCCTGACCGTATGGCCTCGCGCCAGCACGCACGTATCGAGCGCCGACGCGACAAGTTCATTCTGATCGACCAAAGTACCAATGGCACTTTCGTCGAGTTTGATGGCGAAGCCGAGATGGTGTTGCGCCGCGAAGAGGTCATGCTGCGTGGCAAAGGGCGCATTGCGCTGGGGCACAGCGTGTCTGGCTTGCACGAAGAAACGATCTACTTTGAAGTCAAAGGCTAGTGCCCCAGGCCCACGCCCTTGATTCACATCACGCGGATTTGGTTGGGCGCGCTTTGAGCAAGGATTTGCCCCGCAGTTCTGGCGCATCGATCAGCCCGGCGGGCACTACAGTTTCCAGCTTTCCCCGCACGGCAGCCACTGCACACGGCGGCGAAAAGCTGGCGTTCATATCGGTGGCGGTCACATCGGACAAGGCAAAGCAGCTTTGTCCCAGCTTGGTGTTCAGGGCTTTAAAGATCACATCCTGCATTACTGAGCTGGCGCTACCGTCGGCCAGCAGCAACTGGTACTTGCCGGTGTCGGCAATCAGCTGGGCATCCAGTACTTGGCGAAAGCCGCGCAGCTCGCGCAGCAAGGACCTGGCGCTTTGCGCATCGGGCAAGCCGCTTACATTGAATTGAATCCTCTGGCTGCCAAAGTTGAAGTGTTGCAAAAAGAAGTTCTTGGAAAACTCGTCGCCCACCAGTTTGCCAATTTCTACCAGCGCCAAGTCTTCGGTGTTCCAGCTTTTGCCGTTGGGTGTCACTGTGTTGAGGTAGATCTCTTCGCCGGTGGACTTGTCAACCGCTTTGAGCGTCCAGGAGGTCAGGGCAGTTTTGCTAACGGTCAGGCCTGAGGTGGGCAACTGCATCGAAAGCATTTTGACCTTGACTTCGCCCACCACCTGAAAGTCTGCTGGCTTAGCGTTTGCAGCGATAGTGGCCTCGCCCTCGTTAGACCAGACCTTAAAGCCAAACGAGCGTATGCGGTCTTTCAATACATTCTCGGCAATGGCGGAGCGGGCAGGGGGCAATGCTTGTGCGTTGTCGGCTCCAAGGATGGCGATTTGCACAGCCACTTTCGGATCGCCGTTGTTGCGAATGAAATCAATGCGCTCGTCTTTGGACAACTGGTTGAGCGCCTTTTGTACTTCGCGGACTTTGACCACCGCGCGGGTTTCGGATTCCAACAGCCCAGCTTGCCCGGCCACTGGAACGCCTTCTTGCAGCACGGTTTTGATGAAGGAACCGGATTGTGAAAATAGCTTCTGTTCCAGCACCGCGTAGTGCTTGTCCAGAGACCCTTTGTCCACGTACAGGGCCAGCGCTTTTTCAATCAACTGACGCTTGGCATCGGCGCGCGTATCTGCCAGCGCAGCCGCCTCATCGCCCTTGAATTTGGGGTCCTTGGGGTCTACCAGCCCCAGGGCGCTGATGACCATCATTCCGGGTTCTAGTGCGGGTTCATTACTGGTAGTCATCGTGGCAACCGTTGCGGGTGCGCTTGCTACCGCCATCGCTGCGCCAGCTACGGTAGCTGCAATCGGTTCATTCGCTTTTTTGCCGAGCGCCCAGTAACCTACACCAGCTACTACTAGCGCGGCAGCTACGCCTGCCAAGGCGAGGGTAGGCGCTTTGGATTTAACAGGGGGCGAGCTGGGCTGGTTCTTTGGCGGCTGTGACCCGGCGGCTGCGGGTGGCGTGGCAGAGTTAACGAGGGTAGCATCACTCGTCTGGCCCGCGACGGCTGCCTTGATGGCTTCCGAGAACTCTTGCGCTGTCTGGTACCGCTCATCGGGGTTCTTGGCCATGGCTTTACGCACCACGCCGTCAAAGGCTGCAGGCAGCGCCACATTCAGCATTGAAGGTGCTAGCGGTTCTTCCCGCAGCACCTTGTACATGATGGTGGTGGTGTTGCCGGTAAAAGGTTTTTCGCCAGTCAAGAACTGGTACAGGATCACGCCGCAGGAAAAGAGGTCGCTGCGGCCATCCACCGTTTGCCCCATGAATTGCTCAGGCGACATATAGGACGGTGTACCCATCACCGTGCCTGCTTGCGTTAATTCGGATTTCTCTACGCGCGCAATACCGAAATCAGCCACCTTCACCGTGCCATCGTCCAGCACAATCAAATTGGCGGGCTTCATATCGCGGTGCACCACGCCATTCGCGTGCGCATGGGCTAGTGCACCTAACATTTCGCCCATGATGCGCTGTACTTCGCTTAGCGCAAAGCGTTCGTTAGCTTCAAAGTAATCGCGCAGCTCGCGCCCTTTGACAAACTCCATCGCGATGTAAGCCACGCGCTTTTCATCCGCTGATTGGCTAGCGGGACCTGCCACCATGGTGTGGTCATCCTCGGCAATCACTTCGCCGTAGTCGTAGATGCCAACGATATGGGGATGATTCAGGCGGCCTGCGGCCTGAGCTTCGCGCTTAAAGCGGGCCAGTACGCCCTGGGCTTCGTCCGGGCTGAGCTGCTGCGGCAATATGGTTTTGATGGCAACTACCCTCTCAATCACCGGATCAAAACCCTCGTAGACCACGCCCATGGCGCCCTTGCCCAATTCGCGCCGAATCAAATATTTGCCGAGTTTGTTAAATGCCGCCATGGTGCTTACTTAGAAGTCGGTGTGGGTTTGGCTTTGGCTGGTGCTGCTTTGACCGCTGGCGCGTCATCTTTGTACTTGGAGTCGATATCCCAAACCGCCGTTTGAACTAGGCGCTGGACCATAGTGTCTAGACCGACTCCGCCCTTGCCAGATTGGCTGAACCCCATCACGCTGTTGGCTTTGGCGCCCACCTCCATCTTCAACTCTTTGTAACCCTGAGCAACCTGATCAGTGGTGTTGGCGTTCATGATTTTGTAGCGCATTCCGATCAACCACACTCCGGTTGCCTCGCCAGTGTTAACTGTGCCGACAACAGAACCTGTCACGTTGCCAACCTTGCTTCCACCACTGATCTGGCTGATGAGCCCACCCACGGCGCGCCCGTCAAAGCCGGCCTTGTTCTCGGCAATTTGCTCTACTTTCAGGATGTCAAATTTGACAATCCATTTGGTAGTTTTAAGCTTACCCACCTGCATTGTCTTACGGGCTGCGGCAGGATTGCCGAGGTTGTAAGCCAACGAAATTTCATTCAGTAAGTTGCCAAGATTGGCGCGTTCCAACACGGCGAAGTTGGCGTTGGAGAGCTCCAATTCCGCAAAATCTGCAATGTTGTTGGAGGAAAACTTTTGCGTAAACGTAGCGTTGTTGCTCTTGATTTCACCAGGGATAACAATGAGAGCGGGCCCTTTGATGTTTTTCTTGGAGTACTCAATTTCTTTGTAAGTCGCAGCATCGGCTGCAGCGTTGGCTTTGTCCGATGTAGAACTGCCTGCGGTTGGCGATGGGTTGCCAAATGCAGGGGCGCCGGACGCTGCAGTCGTGGATGCCGACGCACCAGCACCTGCCTCAGGCGTTTGCCCTGGGGTGGCAAGGCAGCCCGCTAGAAACGCAGACACGGTGAGGAAGAGCGAGATTGCGGTTGCCCGTGGTTTGAGGTGTAGCAAGCTAAGTCCCTTGGATATGAAATGGATAAGACAAAACGCAACCGTTCGTAGAGGGTGATTATTTGTATTTCGCGTCAATGTCCCACACAGCGGTTTGAATCAAGCGCTGGACCATAGTATCTAGGCCCACACCGCCTTTGGCGCCGCTGGAAACACCTAGCACGCTGGACTGCGTTGCACCCACTTCCATCTTTAGCTCTTTGTAGCCTTGGGCGACCTGGTCTGTCGTGTTTGCATCCATGATCTTGTAGCGCATGCCGATTAGCCACACGCCTGTGGTGTCCTGGTTGTTGACCGAACCGGTCACGCTGCTGGCCACTGCGCCGGCGGTACCACCACCCAGCATGCCCAGCAGGCCACCTACCGCGCGGCCATCGAAGCCCTTCTTGTTTTCTGCAATTTGCTCAGCCTTCAGGATGTCAAATTTGACAATCCACTTGGTGGTCTTGAGTTTGCCCACCTGCATGGATTTGCGCGCCATAGCGGGGTCGCCCAAGTTGTAAGCCAAGGACACCTCCTGAATCAGGTTGCCGAGGTTGGCGCGCTCCAGTACCGGGAAGTTCGCATTTGACAATTCCAGCTCGCCAAAGTCGGCGATGTTGTTGCTGGAGAATTTTTGCGTGAACGTCGCGTTGCTAGCTTTGATTTCGCCAGGGATCACCACCAGGGCGGGCCCCCGTTTGTTGCGGTTGGTGTACTCCACCTCGCGGTAGGCTGCAGAATCTGCTGCTGCGTTCGCCTTCTCGGATGTAGAGCTGCCCGCGGTCGGGGACGGGTTGCCAAAGGTGGGCTGTGCCTGGCTGTTCAGTACGACCAAAGCCAAAACGGCGATAGCCATGCAGGGTTTGCGAAAGGCGGCGGTAGTCATGCGAATCTCCTGGTTTGAAAATTAAAATCTGACGCGTGCGGGTTTAGGAATACGCGCTCAACGCGCATTCGATTTGCCGCAGTAGTCGCTATACAGCTGTGCCACAACTTCATCTGCTTGCTCGTTAATTAATGTCAGCGCCATTCCGCTGGTGTCCTGTCCGGCGTAGCTGGCACTTTCGGCAAGGGCTTGCGACAGTACTTTGCCACTGGCATTGGTCAGCGTGAAGGCCATGCTGACAGTGACCTGGTTGACATTGACCATACGGTTGTAACTGGCGGACGTCGAAATTAGCCCCCGCAATACATACTGGGCTTGCATGCGCTGGGATGCACTAAGTGCGGCATCCGCATCGTTCTTAAAGTAAGCGTCAATTTCTGCTTGTTTCACCTGGGACCGGATCTGCTCTTGGGTAGCAGTTTTCAGTCCTACCGACTGAAGCCGTCGGTTGATGGCATCAAAGTGGGGGCTGAACCCTGCCTGGGCTGCATTGATGTAGCCATTTTGGCTTTGGCCGATCAACACCATGATTTTCTGATTTTTAAGCTTGGCCCTGCAGGGAGTATCCAGCAGGGCTTGCACCCGGGCCTTCATCTGTGCCTCTTGTTCTTTTCCTGCCTTGTCCTCTTCAGAGAACTTGAATCCCTGGGCCCGTGCGGCCCCCGTAGCCAACAAGCAGACCACTAGCGACGTCAAAAATAGGCGTTGGTACATAGATCAATAAGAGGTTCGCGCTATAAATAGGAAAGCGCTTGATTTTTGCATTCTCTTACTTTTGTAAGGCTTTTTGGAAGCAGAGCTTCGCGCATCTGCAAAATCCATCACGGAACCGTCCACCAAGTTAGTCCAATCGGACTATTGTGAAAGCGCACCTCCCCAAGGATACTAATGCAGTACTAATAAGATCATTCAGGGAATACTATGCGTCTACCGAAACAATTTTTTGCCGCTGCTGCTCTGGCACTTCTTGCCTCCACTGGCTGGGCGGCAGGCCCTAACCTCATCATCAACGGCGGGTTTGAGAGTTCTACTTTTACCGGTAGCTTCACTACCTTCTCCGCGGGCTCCACGGCCCTGACCGGTTGGACTATCGGCCAAGACAGCGTCGACCTGATCAATACTTACTGGGCACCTTCCAGCGGAAGTTACAGTTTAGATTTGAGTGGCAACTACGACGGCACGATTTCTCAGTCATTTGCCACTGTGATTGGACAAAAGTACGTTGTTTCCTTTGACATGGCCGCCAATCCGGACGACCGCAGCGACCCAGAAAAGTTCATGCAAGTGGGCTTGAGCCAGCAGCCGCTCTACACGTTCAGCTCGGTGGGCCACACCCACAGCAGTATGGGTTGGACTACGCAGACTTTCAGCTTTTTTGCGACCACTACCAACAGCACGCTGCATTTTGCTAGCCTGCAGGACAGCGCTGGTGGCGTTGCTCTGGATAATATTTCTGTGACAGCGGTACCAGAACCAGAAACTTACGCGATGCTTCTGGCGGGCCTGGGTCTGATGGGTGCGGTTGCACGCCGTCGTCGGCAAGCCACTCAATAATAGGGAAATAATAATGCTTACGATCAAAACAACTCTAGCTGGCGTCGCGCTAGCCGCAGCCGCAAGCCAAGGGTTTGCAAGTACAAACTTGGTGACCAATGGCAGCTTCGAAGCCAATTCTGTCCCCGGTACATTCGTCAACTCCACTGTGCAAGTCATCAGCAACTGGACTGTAGGAGTGGGTAATGTCGATTTGGTGGGATCGTTGTGGACCGCAGCAAGCGGCGTAAACAGCGTCGACCTGAATGGTTCAAAGAAAGGTGAAATCCACCAGACTCTAACCACTGTGGCTGGCCAGGAATATCAGTTTTCTTTCGAACTGGCTGGTAACTTCCAGGGTGGTATTGCGATCAAGAATTTGTCGGTCAACATTGGTTCCAATGGCCTGTACTCTTTTGACACGACAGGCAAGAGCGCTGGCAATATGGGCTGGACCAAGTACAGCACTACATTTGTGGCGGTCAGCAGCGCAACAACGTTGTCATTCGCCAGCAACTCCAGCGGCGCCTATGGCCCCGTAATCGACAATGTGTCGGTGACTGCTGTACCAGAACCTGAATCCCTTGCCATGTTGTTGGCTGGGCTCGGTCTGATGGGCATGATCGCGCGCCGCCGCAAAGCTGCGGGCACACGCTAGTACGCACTCGGCACGCAGGCTGAGATTGAAAGAGGGCTGAGGCCCTCTTTTGCGTTTTAGGGCTTTATCAAACTTCTGATTTGATATCGAATACGCCGGTGGCCCAGGATTCGTATGCTCGAACAGCTCCTGAATTGATAGCATTGACACCTAGGGTACTGCACACGATACCAATTTCGACTAGAGTGCAGCATGCACGCAATGTCATGCGTCCAATTCCATGATCCAGCCCGGAACACAGGGCACTTTTCTAGGAGCTAACTATGGCAGTCGCACTGTCCGTTAACGGTAAAAACGTGTCGGTCGAAGCCGACCCCTCCACGCCCCTGCTCTGGGCCCTGCGCGACAACCTCGATATGACCGGCACCAAGTTCGGCTGCGGTATGGCCCTGTGTGGAGCCTGCACGGTCCATGTCAATGGTGAAGCGGTGCGCTCCTGCGTCACCCCCATATCGTCGGTAGCCGGTAAAAAGATCACCACCATCGAAGCGCAGGCCGACAACAAGGTTGGCAAGGCTGTGCAAGAGGCCTGGGTGAAGCACGATGTAGCCCAGTGCGGCTACTGTCAAAGTGGCCAGGTGATGAGTGCTGCCGCCTTGTTGTCGCGCAACAAGAGCCCGACGGATGCACAAATTGACGCGGCTATGTCCGGCAATATTTGTCGCTGTGGCACCTACCAGCGCATTCGCGTGGCGATCAAAGACGCTGCCAAAACCCTGGCCTAAGGAGCGCGATCATGATCATCGAAAAATTCCTGCGCCGCGCTGCTCTGGATGTCACCCCAGTGGCCCCTTTGTCGCGTCGCTCCTTTGTCGCCATGAGTGTGGGCGGTGTGGTCGGCTTAGCCCTGCTGCCTTGGGTTTCTCCCGAAGTTCGCGCGCAGCAGGCGGCCAGCGTGCCGCCGGGTCAAAAGCCGACCGAGCAACCTGCCGCGTTTGTGAGCATTGCCAAAGACGGGACTACCACCGTGCTGTGTAACCGCATGGACATGGGCCAAGGCATTGAGACTGCCTTGGCCATGATTTGTGCCGAAGAACTCAATGCCGATTGGTCCAAAGTCAAAACCGGTTTTGGCAACCAGCGCGGTAACTATGTCGACCCCTTCATGGGTATGCACCTGACGGGCGGCTCCAACTCTGTGAAGAACAGCTACACCCAGTACCGTGAACTGGGTGGCAGAACCCGTGCCATGTTGCTGGCCGCTGCGGCGCAGCAATGGGGTGTATCCGTGGCCAGCCTGAAGGCCGAAAACGGCGTGGTCAGCGGCGGTGGCAAGTCCGCCGGCTTTGGCGAGTTGTTCGATGCTGCCATGCTGCAGCCCATTCCCGAGAAGGTGACGCTTAAGGACCCCAAAGACTTTCAGTTGATCGGTAAGCCCACTGGACTCAAGGTTGCACGTGCCAAGTCCACCGGACAGCAGACCTATGGAGTGGATATCAAACTGCCGGGCATGCTGGTGGCGGTGATTGCCCACCCTCCTACGTTTGGTGCCAAGTTCAAAAGCTTTGACGCGACAGCGGCCGAGAAGGTCAAAGGCGTGCACGCGGTACTGCCGGTTGACCTGGACCGCGGTGCCAAAGGAATTGCGGTAGTGGCCGACGGCTACTGGCCCGCCAAGATGGGCCGAGACGCTCTGAAGGTTGAGTGGGACACCAGTGGTGTGGACAAACCCGACACTGCTGCTTTGCTGGCGCAGTTCAAAGAATTGGCCAAAAGCGGTGGTAGCCCGGCGCCCGATGCGCAATTCCAGGGTGACATCTCCAAGTTGGCGGGAGCACCTCACAAGCTCAATGCAGAATTTGTCTTCCCGTATTTGAACCACGCGCAGATGGAGCCGCTGGCTTGCACGGTCGACCTGAAGGCTGACAGCTGCGAGTTGTATTACGCCTCCCAAATGCCAGGAATTGATGCGGGTGCTGTGGCCAGTGTGACGGGCCTGGCGGCCGACAAGGTCAATATCAATGTCCAAATGGGTGGCGGTGGTTTTGGTCGCCGCGCCGTACCCACGGTGGAATACGTGGTGGAGTCGGTCAATGTAGCTAAGGCCCTGGCTGCCGCGGGCAAACGCGCGCCGGTCAAGGTGATGTGGAGCCGCGAAGACGACATGCGCGCGGGTTATTACCGGCCCATGACCGTGCACCGTGCTGAGATCGGTTTTGATGCCCAGGGCAATGTGCTGGGCTGGGACCACCGTATCGTTAGCCAGAGCATTGCCGCGGGCACCGCCTTTGAAGGTTTCATGCTGAAAAATGGTGTGGACGCCACGTCGACGGAAGGCATGCGCGACCCCTACAACGTGCCCATGCGCTTGTCTGTACACCACCCCCAGGTGAATGTGCCGGTGCTGTGGTGGCGCTCGGTGGGCTCGACCCACACCGCCTTTGTGATGGAAACGCTTGTCGATGAAATTGCGCAAGCCACCAAACAAGACCCCGTGGCCTACCGCCTTAAGCTGATGGGTGACAAACATCCGCGCCATGTGGCAGCCCTGCAGCTGGCGGTGGATAAGAGTGGCTATGGCAAACGCAAGCTGCCAGCCGGTGCCCACTGGGGCGTGGCGGTACATGAAAGCTTTGAGTCTGTGGTGGCCTACGTGGTGGAAGCCAGTGTGAAGAGCGGCAAAGTGGTGGTGCACGGCATCACTGCGGGCGTGCACTGTAACTTGTGTGTGAACCCCCGCACGGTGGAAACCCAGGTGCAAGGTGCTGCCATCATGGCTTTGGGCACCACCATGCCGGGGCATGCCATCACCTTCAAGGACGGCGTGGTCGAGCAAGGCAACTACCACCAGTTCGCGCCCGTGCGCATGTCGGAAGCGCCCAAGATTGCCGTGCACATCGTGCCCAGTAACGAGCCACCCAAAGGTATGGGTGAACCGGGCTTGCCACCTCTGGCTCCAGCGCTGGCCAATGCGGTACGACGTGCGACGGGCAAGCCCCAGCGCGAGCTGCCGTTCCAACTGGCTTAGCCCACGTCCTCTTTTCCTGGAAGGCATGAAGTCGCCCACCATCTTGCCCAAGGCCTTAGTAATAGTGACGCGAGCGCAGTGATTGGCAAGCTCCCTTGGTACAAAATGGTGTGGCGCATCTTGCGCGGTGTTTCAAACCGCAAGCGGAACCTGCTGGGGGGGTGGGCTACCAAGCCTTCGCTAAAATGTAGTCCACCTGGCATCGCGCATGCTTAACGCACGGGTAAATCAAACCGGTCGTGACCGGACTAGGCCATGTGTCCATCTCGCTGCAGGTCGACGGGTTGAATGTTCCGATAGACCCCACGATAGCGGAGTTTGCTGGACCGTACGGCCGTTTGGGAACTCGACGCAGCGTGTGCCGCCGCCTATCGATGTAGTCCTGATTTCGCACAACCACCGCAGCCTTTTGAGCGTCGTTACTACAGCACATTTGCTACCTAGCGGTCAAGCACCGCGATTTATTGTGCCGCTTAGCCTGACATCTTGGTTTGACGCGCGCAGCGTCATATCCGTGGTGGATCTTGCAGCACCTGGATGCAGGCCAAGCCACAGGCGGGCATTGGGGCACAGGCATGCTGTCCATGGAAGCATTCGATAAACCGTCACTGAATCTGGCGTTGGCGGTCCACGCGTAGCTACTTACTTTGGACAAGGTGTGGGCCGTGCAGCACGGTGAGACAGGCACCATCCCCAGCGCACGGCACCTCTCTACGCAAAAATACTTTTAAGTAAGAAGGCCCCCGCTAAAGAAATAGCGGGGGCCTTTCATTTGACCGCCCAAGCCACTTGATGGGCTTGGTGGCGAAGCGCTCTTAGAACTCGTAGCGTGCTGTCAGTTGCATCGCCCACTGAGATTCGCCTTTCTTCTGGCGCAGTTCGAGGGCATCTTCTGGGCCAGTGCGCATCAAGTAAACGTATTTACCGCTGGCGTCGATACCGCCGAAGTTTACGAATTGGCGACGCTGTCCGCCGCCGCTACTGAACGGCATCTCATCCACACGGCCATACTCTTTGTTTATCAGGTTACCCAGGTTCAGAATATCCAGCGAGAAAACACCTTTGTGTTTAGGGCGGAAGCCGGGTACTTCTTGGCTGATACGCATGTCAAAGTTGTGAACAATGGGTGAGTAACTGCCGTTGCGCTTGACCGTGCTACCACGTGCCTCACGCAGCTCAGCATGGTTCTCAACAATAGTCCAGAACTTATCTTCATTCGGATGGTTGGTGGCGGTATCGCCAGCAAACACCACCTCGCCCGACTGCGGGGCTTTGGGGATGTACATCAAATCATTGCCAGCGACACCGTCACCGTTCAAGTCATTTGCATAGGTCCAGCTGTAAGGCTTGCCAGAACGACCTTCATAAAACAGTCCCACGGTCGTTTTGTACTTACCAATAAACGCCTTGCTCCAGTTAAAAGTTGCATTAACGCGATCTTTCGTCAGGTAGGCAGAATTAGCAGCTACTTCTTCGTTGGGATTGAAGATGGAGCGTGCGTTGAAGTTGGAATTGGACACCGAAGAGGTCAGCGGGCTGACTTCCGTCGCATCAGTTCGGGTGTAGGCCAGATTCCATTCCACTCCCATTACGCGAGGCCCTGTCAACGTCAGTGTCAGGGCATTTCCGCCGCCTTCGCTTGTCTTGGTGGCTTGCAACACGTTAGCAAAAGCGGCGTTGCTCAGCGCCTTGGCGCGTGAGCCCGCGCAACCTGCGCCGTTTGAATTGAGGCCACCAGTGGCTGTCCAGCAGTTGGTGCTGTAGGTCTGCGGTGTGTAGTAGAGCTCACGTCCGTCTGGGCCCGTCTTGGTGGGTGCGCCCAAATTGAGATGTTTGTAGTAAATGCCAGTGTTGGTTTTAGTACCCAACCACTCTGCGCCAATTACAAGGCCACCGAAGGGAAGCTCGGTATCAATCGCTAAATTAGCTTTCCACACCGACGGCTGCGCCAAATTCTTTTGAATGTAGTCGACGTTGGCCGCTGGGGTTGTGCCGGGCAAGCTGGTTAACTGGTTATTGGGATCAGCACTGAAAATAGGAGCACCCGTGCCAGGGCAGGCCGCGAAGCCAGAATTCCCACATCCAATGGTGCGCGTTGCGACACCGGTGTTGGAGTAGGGATTAGTTAACCATACATTGGCTGCTGCCCCCTGAAACAAACCGAAACCACCTCGCAGTTGCGCTTTTTTATTATCAAGGCCATCAAACGCGTAGTTGAATCCAACGCGCGGTTGAACAAGTTCTTGGCCGTCAACGGTAGCGCTGTTGTCCAAGCCAAAACCTCCTGTGTTGCGCATCACGGTATTACCGTTCACACTACCTGCCATTGTGGGAGCTGCTGCAGCCAGATTAGCGGCAGGTTTGTCATTGGTTGCCAGGTGGTCTAGACGAACGCCAGCTGTAATCGTCAGTTTCTTGCTGAACGTCCAAGTGTCTTGCAAGAAAAAGCCGCTATTGGCCAGCGTCCAGTTAGCGGCACCTTGATCCAGTGTGGTGCCCGCCACAGGCACTTGTACGCTGTACGAACTAGGACGACCGCGTGAAAAGTTCTCCAGCACGGCTGCTTCCACTTGCGCAGCCGACGCCGTCGGACAGTTGATGGCGCCAAAGGTGTAGGTAAAAGTTGCAGTGCTGCTGGTGCAGTTGAAGGTGTAGTTGCCCTTCGTATCTTGGAAGAACGCGTTGAACACCTTGTTGGTATTCATGTCGGTGCCAAACTTCAACTCATGGTCGTTCAGAGTCCAGGTGGCGCCCAGGTAGCCATCAAAGGTTTTGGTATCCAACACATTGAAATGGCGGCTGCGGTCAGTACCGAAGTTAAGAAAGCGACTGCCGGCATTGATACTAGCCGGGGAACCCACTGGCGTAGCGCCCGTGAAGTTCAAAGCCATGGCTGGCAGATCGGCGTAGTTCAACGGAACGCTGTTGTATTTCCGGTCAGACAGTTTCAGTTCCGTCGAAAAAGTGGGAGTCCAGTCGGCAAACCACTGGCCTACCACGGTATCCAATATCTTCTTCTGATCCCACCAGGCAGATGTCAACTGCAGGCCAGTGCTGCTGTAGCCGCCAAACGCGCCGTTGTTGGTGTCTGTTTGCTCGCTGCGTGCAAAGCGTACATTTGCGCGGTGTTGTTCGTTGATATTCCAGTCAAGTTTCAACAAATAATCTTTAGCAGAAAGCGCTGTCGGCTGGCTCAGTGTGCCCACGTCGACACCATATTTACTTTGGGCTATGGACTTCAGCGAATCAATGGAGGACTGCGAGATGGCGACATTGGTCAGGGCGCTACCCACTGGGCCAAACTCAGGCTGAAGTCGGTTGCTCTTGAGTTCTTCGTAGCTGGCGAAGAAAAACAGTTTGTCTTGGACGATCGGACCACCCAATGTAAAGCCCTTAGTGTCTTCCTTGTATGGCAAAAAGCTGAAATAGGTGTTGTCCAACTTGTTGTATCGATCACCACCCATTTTCTCGTCGCGGTAGACGTAGTAAACGCTGCCTTTCAGGTCGTTGGTACCAGACTTGGTTACCGCATTGATATTGGCGCCGGTGTAGCCCTGTTGGGTCACGTCGTAGTTGGAGATGTTGACCTGCACCGACTGGATAGCGTCAATGGAAACGGGCTGTTTACTAGTGGGCAGATTGTTGGCTTCCAAGCCAAAGGTGTCGTTCACACGTACGCCATCGATGGTGATGGAGTTGTAACGGCTGTTTTGACCACCTGCGGAAATTTCGCCGCGCTCTTTGTCAGTTTGTGCCAAGCGGGGGTCGGTGCGCGCATAGTCTTGGAGGTTGCGTCCGATGGAAGCAAACGCGTCGATTTCCTTGCGGCCAATGTTGGTGCCAGCGCCCATGCTGGAGCTGCTGAACTTGCTATTGGCTGCGCCGGTCACAACCACTGCATTTAACGTTGCGCCACCCAGTGTCAGATCGACAGTCTGGTTTTCTGCCAATTGCAGGTAGACCTCGTCACGGACGTCTTTGTCGCTGCCCTTGACCACGGTGATGACGTAAGGGCCGCCTACGCGCAAACCGCGGGCTGCATACCGGCCTTCGGCATCAGTTACCAAGGTGCTGGTGGAGCCTGACTCGCGGTGAACAATACTCACGGTGGCGCCAGCCACGGGCTTGCCGTCCACACTGCTCACACGGCCGCCCATGGCGGCTGTCGTATTTTGGGCCAAGGCCGGGGCCGCCACCACGATGGCGATTGCGGCGCTCAGCGCCGTTTTGGAGAATCCCGAAAATAGGGAATCGTGACTACTGCGCATTCTGTCTGCTCCTAAAAACAAAAAACCCCCTCGGTAAACATACCTGGGGGAAACGTAAAGATACGCAATATAGCGACAAACTGCTTACAGTTGTGTGACGGTGTTGTGCGCTTACCACCGTCGTTATGATTCTCGGCAATATCCTCTAAACCCTTGCAAAACTCCCGGAGCTAACTCTTGATTTCCCTCCCTCTTTTGGTTCGCCACGCCGCACTTTTTTGGGCTTCTGGGGCTGCTTTGATGGTCGCAGGATGCGCCAGCGCGCCAGTTTCCGTAGCGACCACAGAATTGAGTATTTTCTCGATCAATGACTTTCACGGCCATATTCAGCCCAAGTCGCCTACGCCCTCGATGCCCCGTTTGCCGGATCCCAAGACCGGTGAGATCAAACCCCAGGCGGCGGGCGGTGCTGCCTACCTGGCCACCGTATTGAATGGCCTGCGTGCGCAGCGTCCGAATAGCGTGTTCGTGGCGGCTGGCGATTTGATGGGCGCCTCGCCTCAGTTGTCTTCCCTGTTGTCGGATGAGCCCACGCTCAGCGCGCTCAGCGACATGGGCCTGGATGCCAGTTCTTTGGGTAATCACGACCTGGATGCGGGCCTGACCGAATTGCTGCGCAAAACCCGGGGCGAATGCGCGCCTGCCGGCTGCCTCTGGCCTGAGTTCAAGGGCGCTTCGTTTCCTTATCTGGCCGCCAATATGCTGGACGCAGAAACGGGCAAAACCGTTTTGCCTACGCACAAGATCGTGACGGTGGGCGGTATGAAGATTGCGCTGGTGGGCGCTGTGACCAAGGACACGCCCAAGGTCATTGTGGCCAAGGCGATTCGCGGTTTGAAGTTCATCGACGAAGCCGATGCCATGAACGCCCTGATCCCACAGCTGCGGGCCGAGGGTGCGCAACTGTTGGTGGCCATGATGCATGAGGGCTCGGTGACCGAAGGCCCCGCCAACGACCCCACTTATGTCTGTGAAGGCCTGCGGGGCCGCGGGGCCGATATCGCCAATCGTCTGGACCCAGCCTACGGCATCATCGTCAGCGGCCACACCCACAACGCCTACACCTGCAAGATCAACGGGCGCTTGCTGGTGCAAGCCGGCAGCTTTGGCGGCTGGATCACCGAGAGCCGCCTGAAAGTAACGGCCACTGGCCAGGTGTTAGAGGCTCAAGCGGTGAACCACCCCGTGTTGCAAGGGGCTAATGCGCCCAACCCGGCTTTTGTGGCCTTGGTGCAGCGGGCTGGGGAGTTGACGAATGCAATACGCAACCGTCCGATCAATACCCTCACGCAGGGTGCCGTGCGCAACCCGGTCGCGCCGTATGGGGACTCGACACTGGGCAACCTGATCACGGATGCCCAATTGGCCTATGCCAAAAAGCGTGGGGTGACCGATATTGCAATGATTAACTCCGGTGGCATTCGTGCGGACCTAACCGTCGAGCCCGGTAAGCCCGTTACCCTAAGCGATTTGTTTGCCATTCAGCCTTTTAACAACGAGCTGGTGGTGATGACGCTCACAGGGGCCCAACTGAAGGACGTTGTCTCACGCCAGTTGCCCAAAACAACCGCACCGCGCCGTTTTGCGCAGGTGTCTAACAACTTCCGCTTTGTATGGTCCCAGGCAGCAGATGGCAGCTCGACCCTGGACAGCCTGACGCTGGACGGCCAGCCGCTGGTGAACACCAAAGACTACCGCGTGGTGGTGAACAACTTCATGGCCGAGGGCGGTGACGATTTGAGCGTGTTCCGCCAAGGCCGCGACAAGGTCAACCTGGGCATAGATCTGGATGCGCTGGTGGAGTGGGTGGCCGAGAATCCCAAGGGCGTGGAGCAAATCCAGCCCGGTCGCATCGTCCGCAAAGAAAAATAGTTATTTCCGCATGAGGGTGCTCTTGCCAAAGAGCGACTCCACCAAATCCACCGCCACCTGGGCGGTGCGATTGCGTTCATCCAGCGCTGGGTTGAGCTCCACAATATCCAGCGACGCCAGTCGCCCAGTGTCGGCAATCATTTCCATGCACAGCTGGGCTTCGCGGTAAGTCGGCCCGCCGCGCACCGTGGTGCCTACGCCGGGGGCAATCTCCGGGTCCAAAAAGTCCACATCAAAACTCACATGCAAGTGCGTGTTGGTGTCGATCAAGGCGAGGGCCAGCTCCATCGCGGCGCGCATGCCCATTTCGTCGATGTAGCGCATGTCAAAGACTTCCAGGTCTTGCTCATGCACAAATCGCTTCTCGCCTTCGTCCACACTGCGGATGCCAATCTGGCGAATCCACTTGGGTGAAATGGCCGGCACCTTGCCGCCAATCTGAATCAGCTCCTGCGGGCCGTGGCCGCACAGGCAGGCCACGGGCATGCCGTGGATATTGCCGCTGGGCGTGAGCGTATTGGTATTGAAGTCAGCGTGCGCGTCCAGCCATAGGATGCGCAGCTTTTTGCCCACATCGCGGCAGTGGCGGGCCACGGCGCTGATCGAGCCTATGCCCAGGCAATGGTCCCCACCCAGCACGATGGGCAAGCGGCCATCTTGCAGTTCCGCGTACACCGCGTCGTGCAGCGCCTGGTTCCAGGCCACAGCCTCGGGCAGGTGCCGGTAGCCATTGACGGGCGGCTGCCAGGGATTGCTGGGGCCGCTCAGGTTGCCACGGTCCAGCACCTCCAGGCCATGCCCAGCCAGCACCTGCGCGATGTTGGCCACCCGCAGGGCTTCGGGGCCCATGCTGGCGCCGCGCATGCCCGCGCCAATGTCGGTGGGTGCGCCAATCAGGCTGACTTTTTTGTTCATGGTGTTTGCAAATGGAAGAGGGGGGTGCGCTCGCCTACCAGCAGGCCGCGGGCATTGAGGATGGGCTGGGCGCGCCAGGGTTTCAGGGCTGCGCGCTGGGCATCGTCCAGCCAACCCAATTGTTCCATGACTTCGACGCTAGCCGCAAACAACGCGGGCTTGTTGCCGTCAATGATCTTGAGCGCAAAGGCCTCGCCCCGGCTTTTGCTGCCCACCACCTGCACGCCGTCTGCGCCCACCTTGCTGACCCAGTCGCCGCGGCCCACGCGCATGAAATCCAGGTCGTTGCGGCCGGTGCCGCTCACCATCTCGGGGTGGGCGGTCATGGCTTCGCTCAGCAATGCAAAGCTGGCGCCAAACTCGGCATCTTGCGCGCCACTGGCCAGGCGCGCATAGCCGCGCGCCAGCTTGGAGAGCGGCATGGCGAAGTTGGGGGCCGAGCAGCCGTCGATGCCGCGCGGCATGTCTTGCACGTCCATGCCCACGGCGCGCGCCACATCGCGGGCAATGGCCTGTTGCAAGGGGTGGTCGGGCGCGGTGTAGTCATCTAGCGGCAGGCCGTGCTGCACGCAATAGGCCACAAAGCCCGCGTGCTTGCCGCTGCAGTTGTTGTGCGCCTCGGTAAAGGTGGCGCCTTCGGGAGGGCTCTTGTCCAGGTAGCCGAAGATCAGCGGCACATGGCAGCCACAGCGCAGGGTTTTGTAGGTTTTCCCGGCCTTGGCCAGCATGCTGTTGGCGGCGTCTACGTGCATGGCCTCACCGTTGTGGCTGGCACACAGCAGCGCAGTCTCGGTGTGCGTAAAGCCAAACTGCGCCGGGCCGCCGGCTTCCACAAAAGGCAGGGCTTGCAGCGCTTTGAGCGTAGAGCGGGTGAAGGTGACCAGGTGCGGGTCACCGGCAAAGGCTTTGAGGGTGCCTGCACAGTCGACGACGGCCAAAGCGCCAAAGTGCAGGCATTCGGGCGTGCCGCCACGGGTGAGTTGGATCAGAGGGACAAGGTTCACGAACTGGGTTCTCCTGCAGGCAAGGGTATCTATACTGAAATGCTATTGTCACCGTCCAGATCGCCATGCTCACTGAAGACCAGAAAACCCGCTACCACGAGGATGGCTTCATCATCCTGCCGAATATCAAATCCGCCGCCGAGATCGCCGCCGTGCGCGCCCGGGCCGAAGCCATCGTCGATGCCTTTGACCCGGCCGATAGCAAGACCATATTCACCACCAACGACCAGGTGCGCCAGGTGGACCGCTACTTTCTGGATTCGGCCCACCGCATCAGTTGCTTTTTTGAAGAAGAGGCGTTCGGGCCAGATGGCGCGCTGCGCCAGGCCAAGGCCTTGTCCATCAACAAGATTGGCCATGCCCTGCACGACCTGGACCCGGTGTTTGCGGCCTTCAGCCACGGCGCTGCGCTGGCTGAAGTGGCGGTCGATGTGGGCCTGACCCGGCCGCAGGTGTGGCAGTCTATGTATATCTTCAAGCAGCCCGGCATTGGTGGCGAAGTGGGCTGGCACCAAGACGCCACGTTTTTTGACACTACGCCCATCAGCGTCACCACCTTCTGGTTTGCGCTGGAAGACGCCACGCTGGACAACGGCTGCCTGTGGACCGAACCTGGCGGCCACCGCGGCCCGCGCGGCGTACTACGCGAGCGTTTTGAGCGCGACGGCGATGTCATCACCATGCGCAAGCTGGACGCCACGCCCTGGCCCGCCAGCCATGTGAACGCGATCCCGCTGGAGGTAAAAGCCGGCGCGCTGGTGGTCTTTCATGGCCTGCTGCCGCACTACAGCGCGCCCAACCGCTCGGCCGTGTCGCGCCACGCCTACACGCTACACGCCACCGATGCCAG
>JANYEE010000215.1 GCA_025363275.1 Burkholderiales bacterium
TCTTCATTTTGTTTGCGCTGTTTGGGCTGTTTCCGCTGCTCTTCTCTATCGTCTTATCGCTGCACAGCTGGGACCCGGCCGCCGGGCTGGGCGCCATGCAATGGGTGGGCCTGGATAACTATGCGTATGCGCTGTTTCAGGACGATTGGTTCCGCAAGTCCATCTACAACACGGTCTGGATCGCGCTGGTCGCGGGCGTGCCCCAGCACGTGGTGGCGCTGCCGCTGGCGTATTTTCTGCATATCGCATTCCGCCGCTGGCGAAACCTTGTGCTGGGCATGTACTTCCTGCCGTTTATTACCTCCAGCGTGGCGATATCGCTGGTCTTTACGGCCTTGTTTTCTCGCGAATTTGGCGTTGTCAACGCAGCACTCAATTCCATGGCCAGCCTACCGCTGGTCGGCGCCCTCTTTGCATCCGCCCCCATCGACTGGACCCAACCCGAATACACCAAATGGATGATTAGCTTCGTCGTTTTCTGGCGCTACGTCGGCTGGAACACCGTGCTCTATCTTTCAGCCCTGCAAACCATCCCGAAAGAAGTGTTTGAGGCTGCTGAAATGGATGGTGCCAGTCGCTTCAAGGTTTTCTTCTACATCGTCGTTCCGATGCTCAAGCCCATGGCTTTTCTCGCGGTAACTCTGTCGCTCATCGGAAATTTGCAATTGTTCGAGGAGCCTTTCATCTTGACCGGTGGTACCGGCGGGATCGATCAAGGGGGTCGAACAGCCGCCATGCACATGTACCGAATGGCATTTACCGAGGGTGACTTCGGCACAGCATCGGCGATTGCCTGGATACTTTTTGTACTCATTGCAGGCGCAACCTGGACCAACAACCGCCTGCTGGGCCAAAGGCCAGGGAAGGGGCGCATATGACAACTCGCAAAAACTGGGGCCATTTGGCCGGCCAAGTGATCGTCGTCTTCGGTGCCTTGCTCACTTTTGCGCCGTTCTATTACATGTTCGTCTTTGCAACCCACACCGATGCCGCTATTTTGTCGGTCCCGCCACCCTATTGGTTTGGCGCGGCGCTGGGTGACAACTTGGCGACGTTGCTCCAGCGCCTGCCCGACTTTTGGCTCAATATCAGTTGGAGCGTCTATGTCGCCATGGCGGTGACCCTACTCAACCTGCTATTTTGTTCCCTCGCGGGTTACGCCTTTGCGTTGATGGAATTCGCAGGCAAAGAGAGATTGTTCAACGCAATCATGGTGACGATGCTTTTGCCAGCCTTTCTTGGCATGGTGCCAACCGTCCTGATGATGGGCTGGCTGGGCTGGACCAATGAACACCGCGCACTGATCATTCCAGCCGCTTGCGGGGCACTGGGAATATTCATGATGCGGCAGTACACCGCCAGTGCAATTCCTTCTGAACTGGTGGATGCTGCAAGGCTGGACAACTGCTCAGAGTGGAGCATTTACTGGCGCGTTGTGTTACCCCTGGTGAGTCCGGCGCTGGGTACGCTGGCCCTGATCACCTTCATCGGCTCATGGAATAACTTCGTCGGCCCACTCGTCATCCTTCGCGACATGGACCGCTACACCGTACCTCTCGCTTTGCGGGCCCTTCAGGGGACCGGTCAGACGCCTTTGGGCGCGATATCGGCAGGGGCAGCCATCGCCGTTGTGCCCCTGCTGGTGATGTTCGCATTGGCGTCACGCCGACTCATAGAAGGCCTGACAGCAGGCGCTGTGAAGCATTGAAGCGCCGCTTCAACAAAACGGCTCAGCTGCACTCCCAATTTCAACCGCTATCCATCTCCGCTATTCATGAAAACGATTCCACAACTTTTTATCGATCCAAAATTGCAGGCTGCCGCCCGAACGCATGTACCTGGTTTGTCGGCCAGCGCGTCACTTGCCCTGGGCAAAGACTTTCTTTGGGGCGCAGCCACTGCAGCGTTTCAGATCGAGGGTGCCGCCAACGAAGACGGACGCGGACCCTCCATTTGGGACACTTTCTCGCACACCCCTGGCAAAACGGTGAATGGAGACAACGGAGACGTGGCGTGTGACCACTACCACCGCTGGGCTGAGGACGTGAACATGATCAAAGAACTGGGGGTGGGTGCCTACCGCTTTTCTATCGCCTGGCCGCGTGTACAGCCCATGGGCTATGGCGCATGGAACGACAAAGGCTTGGATTTCTATGACCGCCTGGTAGACCGCCTGCTGGAAAAAGGCATTCAACCGCACGCCACGCTGTACCACTGGGATTTGCCCCAGGGCTTGCAGGATCTGGGCGGCTGGGGCTCGCGCGCCACGGCACACCACTTTGCACACTACGCCGATGTCATGGGCCGCCGCCTGGGAGACCGGCTGGCCAGCCTGGCTACCCATAACGAGCCTTGGTGTACCGCCGTGTTGGGGCATGCCATCGGCAAGTTTGCGCCGGGGGCTGCCGATCCTGTGCTTGCTACCCAGGTGTCACACCACCTGCTGTTGTCCCACGGCCTGGCCCTGTCGGCCATGCGGGCCAGCGGCGTGAAGTGTCCTCTGGGTATCGTACTCAACCAATCCAGCGCAACCCCAGCCAGTGACTCTGCGCAAGACATTGCGCTCGCCCGCCGGGAGTACGCCAGCTTTGTGCGCTGGTACATGGACCCGATTTTTAAAGGTAGTTACCCGCAGGACGCGGGACTTGCGCTTTTCCCTGAGGTGCAAGCCGGGGATATGGACATCATTTCAGCACCGCTTGATTTCCTGGGCGTCAACTACTACACCCGCATATGGGCCAGCGCAGCCCAGCCCCCGGTGCCGGCACCCTGCAGCCTCGGCAAGTCTGATATGGGATGGGAAATCCACCCGGACGGACTGCGCGAGTTGCTGGTGGGTCTGAACGCACAGTACCAACTCCCGCCCATTTACATCACTGAGAACGGCATGGCGAATGCTGACTGCATTGAGCACGGTGAGATAGATGACACCCCCCGCATTGACTACGTGCGTGCGCACCTGGAAGCCATCGCGCAAGCCTGCAGTGCGGGCGTAGACGTGCGTGGCTACTTTTACTGGAGCTTGATGGATAACTACGAGTGGGACTCGGGCTACGACAAGCGTTTTGGACTGGTACACGTGGACTACGCAACGCAGCAGCGAACGCCCAAACGCAGTGCCCACTGGTATCGCGACATTGCCTTGGCTACGGTCACCAAGGCTGGGACCTGACCCATGGCTGAATTGTCACTGCGCCAAGTTCGCAAGAGCTTCCCTGGCGGCATCGAGGTGCTGCGCGGTATTGATCTGGACGTAGCCGACGGCGAGTTCATGGTGTTTGTCGGTCCGTCGGGCTGCGGAAAGTCGACGCTGCTGCGCGTGATGGCGGGCCTGGAAACCATGACCGATGGCGACCTCCGCATTGGTGGCCAGTCCGTGCGCCACTTGGCTCCTGCTGAGCGCGGCGTCGCCATGGTGTTTCAGAGCTATGCCTTATACCCCCATATGAGCGTGGCGCAGAACATGGGCTTCGGCCTGAAGATGAGTGGTGTACCCAAGACGATAGTGGCGCAAAAGGTGGGTGAAGTTGCCGAAGTGCTGCAACTGACGCATCTCCTGGACAGCAAGCCCGGGGTCTTGTCCGGAGGCCAGCGTCAGCGGGTAGCGATTGGCCGCGCGATTGTCCGCACACCTAAAGTCTTCTTGTTCGATGAACCCCTGTCGAACCTGGATGCGTCTTTGCGCGTGCAAATGCGGATGGAGTTGGCACGGCTACACAAAGCCTTAGGAACCACCATGGTCTATGTCACCCACGATCAGGTGGAGGCCATGACCTTAGGCCAGCGGATCGCCGTATTCAACGGCGGCCGCCTCGAGCAGGTGGGAACACCCCAAACACTCTTTAACCAGCCAGTCAATCAGTTCGTCGCTGGTTTCCTTGGTTCTCCACAGATGAACTTCGTACCAGTGCAAGCCATTCAAGCGAGCATCGAGACCAACCCCTGGTGCCTGCCTGGCAGCGTGGCGCGCGATAGTGTCATTGGCATTCGCCCTGAGGACTTCTTGGTGGTGTCGGCTGACGCTGGAATCCGCGCTTGTATAGACATGGTGGAGAACTTGGGTGACGTTGTGATTGCCTACGCAAGCCTATCGGGTCAGCCAGCCAGCATAGCCCTGAAATTGTCGGCGGCAGGCTGCGCGCTGCAACCCGGCGATGTGGTTGGACTCAAGGTTAAGCCCGAAAAAATGTATGTGTTCAACCAGTACGGAGTGGCCCTTGGGCCATGCAATCCAGTATGAATTGGCATTACGCCCCCCGTTCCCGATTGCGCCAGACCCATGGCCAATCTCCAGTAACTTGGTCACCGCCAAGCTACAAACCCACCCCCTAGAAGCATTAAAAAGGAGACATGATGAAACTAAGAAGATTGATCGCCACTTTAGCCGTATGGACGGTTGGTGGCCCACTCGCGCCAGCGTGGGCGCAAAGCGCTGCGCCCACCCCTCCCTCAGCTACTTCTGCCCCACAAGCAGAGACCACGGGGCTGGACCAGGTGGTGGTTACGACCAACCGCCGACTGGAAGATGCGCAAAAAGTATCGGGTGTCGTTCAATCGCTGGACAGCAAGCAACTGCGCCAAGACGGCATTACAGAGTTACGCAACCTGCAAGTTGCCATACCCGGGATGAGCATTGCCAACCAAGAAGGCAATGTTGAAATCTACATCCGCGGTGTGGGCTCCAGTAACAACACGGAGCTTGGCGACCCTGGGGCGGCCTCCCATCTCAACGGTATCTACATACCCCGCCCACGCGGCTTAGGTCTCATGTTTTATGACCTAGACCGCGTTGAGGTCAACAAAGGACCGCAAGGCACTTTGTATGGACGCAATGCGATGGCCGGGACACTCAACATCCTGACTGCGAAACCCAAACTCGGACAAACCAGTGGCTTCGCCCAGTTGGAGGCCTCAAACCGAAGCGGTCAGGGCTTTGAAGGGGCCGTCAATGCGCCGCTCGGAGAAAACGCCGCTGTTCGGGCTGCGGTGGTTTACACCAAGAAGGACTACGGCTTTGAAAACTACAGCACATCCATCCTAGCCAATACGGCGAATCCTACTGCCGCACAAAAAACAGCCGGTGGACTCAACCCAGCGGGCGCTGAGAAAAATTATGCAGGCCGTGTTTCGTTTCTGTGGGACATATCCCCCATGGTGCGATTCACCGCCATGGTCGACGGCGGCCATGAAGGCGGCACCGGCTACCCAGGCGCTAACGTGTGGGGTGCGGTCCAGGCCACTGGTGCCCGCTCAGAAAATTTAGACATACGCAATGTCGTCTATCGCGGTCCACAGGGTGAAACCAGCAATGACCTTTGGGGCGTGCAGTCCAAGCTGGATTTCGATCTGGGCAATGGCATCGGCATCGAAGCCAGTGGCAGTGTTCGGTCGGTGGACTTCTACCAGCGTAATGCGGCATCCGAAGGTGTTGCTTACCCAGGCCGCGACTATTCGGGGCTGAACTGGGACAACTATTCAACACAGTACTGGCAGACAAAATCCAAGAGTACGATTGGCGAGTTGCGCGCTTACTCCACAGATCCTAAAGCACGGCTGAAATGGTCGGCGGGTGCCTTTGGCTTCAACGAAGACCAGCAAGTGGGTTACCTAGCGCTGGCTGACGCAGGATACTGCTGTTACTCGGGCACAGAGTTCACAATGCCTTCCGTCAAGGGCAAAGCAGCGGCTCTCTACACGGATGCGAATTTCAGTCTCACCGAAAATCTGCGTGTTTTAGGTGGCGCGCGCTACACCAAGGAAGAAAAATCACGCTTCGGTATTGGTGGCAATATTGCGCTGACTCTGGGTGGAGCTGGCTACGCCTGCTGCGTTGCCACACGCATTGGCACAGAAGGCTTCGTGCCTGCGATGCTGAACCGCCCGAGCTTCAATGTGACCAACCTCACACCACAGCAGATTGCGCAGTTCCTATCGCAGACCACGCTCACGCCAGGACTGCGAGACACGATGCAGCAGCAGATCGCACCGATCGCCAACGGAACGAATCCCCAGGGAAACTGCTTTACACGCCCTGACATCAACAACGGCTTCGTGACCTGCCCCACCGACCAAAACGGTGGCTTCAGCTACGCCAACCTGACCATCCCTGAACAACAAGATGGCCAGAGTTCTGCTCGCTTTGGCGACTTTCGCTTAGGGTTAGAGTTTGATTTGGCGCGCGAGACCATGGTGTTCGGTAAAGTCTCGAGTGGTCACAAGGCGGGTGGCTTCAACGATAGTTTCAAAGCCATCAATTCGGGAGTACCTGAACTGTTTGCCCCCGAGAGCGTCACGGTTTTGGAGGCTGGCGTGCGCCATGCCTTCCTGCTGGGCGGTCGCCGCGCGCTGCTCAATGCGACGATCTTCTCTTACGACTATAAAGATCAGGTCTTCCAAGACCTTACCTGCATCAGCTTTGACAATACCAAAACGCCACCGTGCAACGGTTACTCACTGGTTAACCGCAATGTCGGTAAGTCAGAAGTCAAGGGCATTGAACTGGAGGGCAAATTCAACCTGTCTTCCGGATTCAAACTCGACGTGAACGCTACGTTGCTGCGTACCAGCATCCTGAGTGGGCAGGTTGCGGATGTTCGCGCCATCGACTACAGCAAGGGCGGGAATGCACCACTGATCAATTTGGCGGGCAATAAACTGCCCTTGGCTTCAGACGTCAACCTGTCAGCCCGAATTCAACAGGTGTTCCAACTGGGCGCTGGCAAATTCGACTGGCAAGTATTGGCAAGCTACCGGTCGGACTACTTCCTCTCACAATTCAATGAAAACGAAGTTGTTTTCCTGGATGGCACGAAGATCACAGCACTTGCCGCTGGTTTCTCTGACCGCCAAAAGGGATTCACCACAGTTAATTTGGGTGCAGGTTACACCCTGGGCAAATACCGCCTGGAGGGCTTTGCCAACAATGTCACAAACGTGCAAGCGTCTCAAAAAGCCATCGTTGGAAACAGCTTGGATGTCCGCTTCTTGAACGACGCGCGCAGCTACGGCATCCGGGGTCGCGTGGAATTCTGATCCCGACGGGATCAGACTTTGTGCCCCGTCCGCCATTGCGGTCGGGGCTTTTTTCTGAACCCCAATACAGGTAAGCGGACCACTCGGTGCCTCACATTTTTAATCTTTGATAGATCAGGCTGTATGAAAAGACTCAGTGGAAAATGGGCTCTTGTGACAGGGTCAGCTCGAGGAATCGGGCAACAAATCACTATTGGATTAGCGCAGCATGGCTGCAATCTCATCTTGCATGGGCGGCATGTTGACCATGTCAACGCAACCCTGCAGCAACTCAAGCCATTTGATATTCAGACCCAGATCGCCGTGGGTGACCTCGCAAGCGAACAAGGCACGCATGCCGTCATTCAAGCGGTGGCAGCTGGTGCCAAACCGATCGATATTCTTTACAACAACGCGGCTGTGCTGAACCCTTGGCAATCGATTTGGGAGGTGCGTGCAGAAGAGTGGCATCGTGTCATGCAAATCAATCTGATGTCCGTCATTGCTTTGACCAATGCCTTTGTGCCTGCAATGAAGTCGCGTGGCTACGGCCGTGTGATTAACCTGACATCGGGCATTAAAGACACGCCGCATTTATCGCCCTATGGCGTGTCAAAAGCGGCCGTTGACAAATACACCCTCGACCTGGCAGTGGAGCTGGCGGGCACCAATGTGCTGGTGAATACGCTGGATCCGGGTTGGCTGCGCACCGACCTCGGCGGGCCTGACGCCGATCACGGCGTAGAAACCGTTCTGCCTGGGGCGCTGGTACCTGCTTTGCTGGAGGACTATGGCCCCAGCGGACAACGCTACAGCGCGCAAGACTACCGACGCACGGAGGCAGACCATGCGTTGTAACGAACAGCGGCGCCAGGTGCTGGTGGCATTGGGCGGCCTGCTTTGCATCAGCTTCAATGCCTGTGGTGGAAGTAGTTCAGGCGCAGAAAGTCCTGTCTTGCCAGCTATGCCCACTGCAACCTTGCCGCCCACCATACCTTCCGCTGAATATGCATCTGCAGGGGCTATCGTCACCGCCATGGCGGCGGGCTTCAACCTGGGCAATACATTTGACCTTGGCATTCACAGCACGCAGGCCAGCGACATCTACCCGCTGATTGACCTCTACCAAGCGGCAGGCATGCGCCACATTCGCATCCCCGTCACTTGGATGGAGGCTGTCAGTGGCAGTGTTTTGGCCGATGCCACAGGGCAAGTCAACGCAGCCCACCCACGGCTTGTACAACTGAAGGCGGTGGTTGACTACGCCTTGTCCAAGGGCCTCTATGTCGTGCTCAACACCCACCACGAGCACTCGCTGTACAAGCGCTATGACGGTAGTCAAGCCTGGGACAACATCTTTTTTAAACTTTGGAAAGGTATTGCGGCGCAATTCGCTGACTACCCACAGCGCCTGATCTTCGAAGTGCTGAATGAACCACAAGGTGTCTTTGGTGATTGGAATGGTGGCGCAAGTCCGAACCCCAGCAACGCACGCGCATTGGAGCTCACACGCCGTATCAACCAGGTGGGATACGACGCCATTCGCGCGAGTGCGGGTCTTAACGCAAAGCGATTGGTCATGGTCGGCACCAATGGCATGGGAAACCACACGCAACTGCGCTTGGTCTACCCTGCAAAGACTGATTTGCCCGGTGGGGGGAACGACCCTTACTTGGCGGTGCAGGTACACACTTACGACCCCTGGGCCTTTTGCGGACAGGACGGATCTAACGCTGCATGGCCAGGCGAGCGGGCTATCTCCGACCCGATACTGGCGGTGCTGGCCCACGCGCAGACCTTGGGTGTTCCGGTCAATTACGGCGAGTACGGCGTTGGCCGCCAAACCAACACCGCAGAGCGCGATACGGATGTGGTGCGAAGCTACTACCGGCTCGTGACCCGTACGGTGTTGCAAAAGGGCATGTCGACCACCGTTTGGGACGACCGAGGCTGGTTTGGCCTGGCCAGCGCAACAAATTCAGGGGGCTTTGCGCTGGTGAACCGCATCGTGCAAACCATGCTGTCCGGCTAAGGCTTTTAAGGGCGTACCGCAGGAATCGTCGTTACCCCCACCTCGCCCGAGTTGCGTGGCTTGAAGAAGTTGTAGTTGCTGTACGGGTTGGTGGGCAAGTACACCGCGCCGGATAGCGGCTCAATGTTCAGCATCACACTACCGGCTTGCACCAGCGCATCGGGGGCCAGGCCTAGCGCGTCTTTCAACGGCACGCCGTCATACCAATGTGAATACGGCAGCATCAGGCGCACGTGCAGCGGCGCCTCCGATGCATTGACGATGACCAGCGCCTCTTCACCGGGAACACCGGTGGCGCGCAAGAACACC
>JANYEE010000235.1 GCA_025363275.1 Burkholderiales bacterium
GACTGGCGGCGTTTCAGGTCATCGGTAGCGCGGGCCACTTCGGTTTGGGCGCGGCTGATATCGGTTTCACGCAAGGCGATTTGGGCCGACAGGGTGCCGTTGTTGGCGTACAGCGTGCGCACCTGGCGCACGGCTTGGGCCAGATTGGCTTCGGCTTGGTCCAGCGCTACTTTGGCGTCGGCGGGGTCCAGTTGCACCAGGGGCTGGCCAGCTTTCACAAAGTCGGTGTCATCGGCATAGATAGCCGTGACGGTGCCACCAATTTGCGGCGTGATCTGGATGACGTTGCCTTGCACGTAGGCGTTGTCGGTGGTTTCAAAATGGCGGCTCAAATACCACTCGTAGCCGCCCCAGGCCAGGGCGATCAGGACAATCACGCCAACCCCGGTGAGGGCCTTCTTGCGGGTGTTGCTAGGGTTAGCTGCGGGAGTGGCGTTCGGTGTGCTCATGGTGGGTGCCTTGTGGTCTGTCGGTGTGTTCAATGGAATTTAGAGAGGTTTAGCGCTGGGCCAAAGTGGCGCTGGTGTCCTGGTAGCCGCCGCCCAGGGCGCGCATCAGCTGCACCTGGGTGTCCAGCCCGCGGGCTTGTAGATCGGCGGCCTGGCGGCGCTGGGCCAGTACGGCGGTTTCTGCGGCCAGCACATGCAAGTAGGTGCCCAGGCCAGCCTGGTAACGCTGTGTGGCGATAGAAAACGCCGTCTCGGCACTGGCCTGCGCCTGTGTCTGCTCGGCTTGCTGCTTTTGAATCGCCTGGGTGGATGCAATCTGATCGGCCACATCGTGCACGGCGTCAATCACCACGCCGTTATAGGACTCGATGGCGGCGTCCAGGTCGGCCGTGCGGCTGCGCAGATTGGCGCGCAGGCGGCCACCGTCAAAGATGGGCAAACGAATAGCGGGACCCACGCCCCATTGCTCGGAACCCGCGTCGGTCAGCTTGTCAAAGCCAATGGCGGACAGGCCGGTAAAGGCAATTAGGTTGATGTTGGGATAGAACTGGGCCTTGGCCACATCGATCTCGGAGCTGGCAGCGCGCACGCGTTGCTTGGCCGCAGCAATATCGGGTCGGCGGGCCAGCAGGTCCATCGGCATGCTGGCGCTGAGTGCTACTGATTTGATAGCTGTCTGGGCAGGAATCACTAGGGCCAGGGCCGTATTGGGCTTGGAAGTAAGGGCTGCGAGGGCATTTAGGGCCCATTGCTTTTGCTCTTGCCATACTTCGATCTGCAAGCGCGCTTCGGGCAGTGCACCGGCGCTGGTCTGCAGCTCTAGCTCGGTGTCCAGCCCGGCAGTTACGCGGTCTTGCACCAGGTTGCGGTTTTGCTCGCGCTGGGCCAGCGTGCGCTTGGCAATACCCAGTTGCGCCTCGATGCGCACCAACTGAAAGTAGGTGCGTGCCACGCTGCTGGCCAGCAGCATGCGGGCGGCTTGCGCATCGGCCAAAGCGGCTTGCTCTTGGCCCAGTGCAGCATTCAGCGCGGCGCGGTTTTTACCGAAGAAATCAAGCTCCCAGCTCGCACCCAGTTGCAGGGTGCCGATATTGCGCACCGAGCCGCCCAAGGGCGGTGGGTAGATGCTGGTAGCGCTAAACCGCTGGCGGGTCATGTCCAGGCTGGCATTAACTTGCGGGCCTTCGCTGCCGCGCAGGCTGTCTTGGGCGGCTTGCACGCGCTCCAGCCGGGTTTGCGCCACGCGCAGGCTGGGGCTGTTGGCCAGCGCATCGGCGACCAGGCGGTTTAGTTGCGCATCGCCAAAGCTCTCCCACCACTGGGCCGAGATGTCGGTTTTGGCCGTGCCCTGCAGGTTCAGTTGCTCAGCCGTCAACGCCTGGGCGTGCGGGTGGATGCCTGAGAAATTGGCGCAGGCGGCTAAAGACACGACGCCAGCCAACAGCAGTGCACGGTGCAGTGTGTGTTGCAAGCGCGGTGCGCGCAGGATGGAGAGGCAGTGGGGCAGTGAAGACGGTTTCATGGTGTGGTCTTGGAGGAGTCTGTCGGGGAGGCTTCGTTATTGAGCGCCTGGGCGTTGTCGACAATGCGGCGCAACATGCTTTTTAAGGAGTCAAATTCTTCCTGGCTAAAGCCCGCCAGGTAGGCGTTTTGTACGCTGCTCAAAATGACGGGTATCCCCGCCGCTGCGGCGGTGCCGGCTTCGGTCAGCGCCAGTTGCACTACGCGGCGGTCTTCTTCAGAACGTTTACGCTCGCACAGGCCTTTGGCCTCCATGCGGTCCAGCATGCGGGTGGTGGCACCTGCGTCCAGGTTGCAACTGCGGGCCAATTCGGCCGCGGTATTGGCATTGCCCATGTAGAGCTTGAACATTGGAATCCACTGCGCGCTGGTCAAGCCAGTGGGCGCCAATTGCGCTTCGATCATTTGAGTCACATGGATCAAGATGGTGCGCATCAGGTAGCCCACACTCTCTTCCGGCCGGTAGTTTTCAGCCCGGTAGAACTGGTGGTTGGGAGTAGATGGCTTCGTCATGGGACCGAATATTAGTTGCTTAGGCAATTATTGTCAAGGCTACTATTGTTTAGGCAATTGAATGCAGGGTTCGGGCAATTAGTAAGAAATCCTGCGCCCAGCCGACTAAAGTTTTCTATAGTGCGTAGCTTGAGAAGAGTGAGGGTCTATGGCAATCAACCTTGTATCTAGGGGGGCAGGCGGTCCGGCACCACCACCGGCAAGTGCGGTCACGCCGGTTGCGCTGCAAGACAAACTAGCCCGCTGCACCCGCCAACTGGGCGACTGGGAAGCCTGTGCGTCCAGTAAAACGCTTGAGGGCAAAAAGATCATTCAAAATTTGCGGGCGCAGATCGGCAACTTGGAGTCCCGCATTAACGCGCAGACTCCGGCACCATCGGCCCTACCAGCTCCGTCTGTCCCGTCTGCCAACGCAACTGCAGTGCCTTCATCTGCCCCGGTGGGGCTGTCAACATTAGGTGCATTGGTCAATACGTTTGCATAGTGAGCCGCCGCACACCACTTTCATAGAAACCCGATAGGATGGGTTGGCTATGTCTCTTGCAACTTCTCGCTTCCCCGCTTTAGCCGATGACTTTTTGGCCCGTTACCGCAGCGTGCGTGCCCGCAGCCTGGCATTGGCCGCGCCGTTGTCGGCCGAAGACCAGTGCGTGCAGTCCATGCCCGATGCCAGCCCCACCAAATGGCATTTGGGCCACACCACCTGGTTCTTTGAAACCATCGTGTTGCAAGCGCATATGCCGGGCTACCAAGCCTTTGATGCGCGGCTGGCGTATCTTTTCAATTCATATTACGAGGTCCTGGGCCCGCGCCACCCGCGGCCCCAGCGCGGCTTGCTGACGCGCCCTACGCTGGCGCAGGTGCAAGCCTACCGCCGCCATGTGGATGCCGCTATCGCCCAGTATCTGCAAAGCCCTGGTATCGAAGGCCAGTCTGAGGCGCTTGCGCTGCTAGAACTGGGGCTGCATCACGAGCAACAACACCAAGAATTGCTGCTGACCGATATCTTGCACCTGCTGTCCTGCAATCCCCTTCTGCCCGCCTATGGCGCCTTGCCGGAGGTGGTAGCGCACCAGGACGCTAGCCCTGTGCAGTGGCTGCAGGTAGGCGGCGGCATCAGCCAGCTGGGTACGGATGACGACGGGTTAGACTTTTGTTTTGACAACGAAACCCCGCGCCACGCGCGTTTGGTTGAGCCGTTTGAGATTGCACACCGCTCCGTAAGCTGTGCTGACTATTTGGAGTTTGTGCAAGACGGCGGCTACCGCAACCCGCTGCTGTGGTTATCCGACGGCTGGGCTCAGGTGCAGTCGCAGGGGTGGGCGGCGCCTTTGTATTGGTTGGCGCCCGATGACCCGCGTTGCCCTGCGCCGCACTGGCAGGTGTTTGGTCTGGAGGGCGTGATGGCGTTGACTCCCGCAGACGCTGTATCCCACTTGAGCTTTTATGAGGCCATGGCCTACGCCGAATGGGCTGGCGCGCGGCTGCCCACTGAGTTTGAATGGGAACTGGCCGTGAACGCACCAGGTATCTGCAACATGCTGGGTACGGTGTGGCAATGGACACGGTCGGCCTACGAGCCTTACCCTGGTTTCAAGCCACGCAACGGTGCGGTGCGGGAGTACAACGGCAAATTCATGGTCGGCCAGCAGGTGCTGCGCGGTTCTAGCGTGGCTACGCCACCGGGTCACAGCCGCGGCACCTACCGCAACTTTTTTCCGCCAGCGGCGCGCTGGCAGTTTTCGGGCCTGCGTCTAGCGCGGGATGCATGATGCTCAATATTTCCACCCTAAGCCAACCGCAAAATCTCGATCAGGCCCATCCGCAGGCTTTGGCCTATTCTGAATTCATGGCCGACATGCAGCAGGCGCTTAGCCTGCCACGCAAAAGTATTTCCCCCAAACACTTTTACGACGCGCGCGGCTCGGCTTTGTTCGACCGCATCTGTGCGCTACCCGAGTACTACCCTACCCGCACCGAGGTGTCTATTTTGCAAAGCCACGCGGGCGATATTGGCCAGCGCATTGGCCCAGATGCAGAGATTGTGGAGTTTGGCGCGGGCTCTTTGCACAAAGTGCGCTTGCTGCTCAATGCTTTAGAGCGGCCCCTGCGTTATGTGCCGCTGGATATTTCGGGCGACCACCTGAACGCCAGTGCCGAGCAACTGCGCGGGCAGTTTCCCAAACTGCAGGTGCTGCCCTTGGTGGCCGACTACACCCAGCCCTGGGCGCTGCCCGCACAGGTCGCAGGGAGCGGCAAGCGCGTGGGGTTTTTCCCGGGCTCCACTATCGGCAACTTCTCGCCCGCAGAGGCCCTGCAGTTTTTGCAAACTACAGCGCAAGCCCTGCCGGGTGGCGCATTGCTGCTAGGCGCTGATTTGATCAAACACCCCGCTGTATTGCACGCTGCGTACAACGATGCCCAGGGCGTCACAGCGGCTTTCAATCTGAACGTGCTGGAGCGCGCCAACCGCGAGCTGGGGGCCAACTTCAAGCTGCACCAGTTTGACCACAGCGCGTTTTACAACGCGCCCGAACAGCGCATTGAAATGCACCTCATCAGCAACTGCCGCCAGACCGTGCACGTGGGCGGTGTGGTGTTTTCATTTGAAGCGGGTGAGAGCCTGCACACCGAGAATTCCTACAAGTTCAGCATCGACGGCCTGCAACGCCTGGCCAAGCGCGCCGGCCTGCAACCCGGCCCGGTGTGGACCGACCCACAACACTGGTTCTGCCTGCAATGGCTGGACATACCCCTGTCAATTTCCAAATCCAAGGAGACCCCATGAAAGCCATCTGGAAAGACACTGTGATTGCGCAGAGCGATGACATCGTCACCATTGAAGGAAACCACTACTTCCCCGAGAGCAGCGTCAATCGTGCGTTCATCACCTTCAGCAACCACAAGACCAGCTGCGCCTGGAAAGGTCAGGCCAGCTACTACTCATTGATGGTGAATGGCGAACTCAACACCGACGCCGCCTGGTACTACGCCGACCCGAAGCCCGAGGCCGCCAACATCAAAGGGCGGGTGGCGTTTTGGAAGGGTGTGAGCGTGGTGGCTTGAGCAGGGTTGGGCTGTTGATAGCCGTTCAGTTAGCTGCAGGTCGCTACCAAATGTATAGCTACCAAGGCAGTAAATACTTGGGCCCTAGGACGATTTGACTCTCAATTGCCGTGTTTGGGGCTGATTTTTTGCTTGTGAGTCGGCGCAGGTCGTTTAGGCTGAGAGCTGTTTAACGAATGTTCCGCCTCGACCGATTGAATCCACCTTCCATTACGGTCCTACACCTTGCACTCAGGTGGCCACTCAATACGCAACTGACATGTTAGAGCTAATCTGCACGTGAAGGAAAGTGTTGCATTTTTGGTGTGCAACGATGGCGGAACTGGCACACATCGGGCTTGCAGCGCATGTCGTAACGTGTCTGCTCGAGCAAGAAGTTAGGCATCATGGCGTGGTGCTGCGCATGTGCTAATCGTTAGCTTTTTTAGCTTACTTCGATCTTCGCTTCCGACGTACCAGGGAACGATATTCCAAATAGCGATTTCGCTCTTATCTATTTTTGAGTTCTTCAGCAACTCCTTCAGGTTCCGAGCGGTTGGATTCTGATTCTCAATCGATACGATGCCGCTCTCAATGGCCTGTGAGCCGGGCGCTTCAAGCACGAGCAGGAACTTCGCCCGCTTGTTGCCATTTCCGGGTTCGAACATCGGGACGTCAATAGGCACCGGTCTGCTTGCACGGAGCTGTTCAACAAACGCAGCGAGGTTAGTGGTATCCATAAGCCCTAACGTCGAAATTCACCGACGCAAAGCGTCCGGTGGAATGACCAGCTAAATCGGTGCAGAAATACGAATATTTACGACCAATTCAAATTGAGCTTGCGATGGGTAGCCGCGCAATCACGCAAATACAGATTGATGAGGCTTTGATAGGGAATGCCAGCGTCTTGCGATATCGACTTGAAATAGTCTATTGATTCCTCATCAAGACGAATCGTAATTTGCTTCTTCAGCTGGGCGGCGTACGGATTCTTTCTCGCAGCGGTAAAGTCGTATTCTTTGCGCATAAGACACCTTTCAGGGGTAGAACTTCGATTCGTGAGCACTTGCCTTACGAGCCGAGATGATTCGTATGACGTTTCCGTCACCGCGATAACAATGACAAACCAGAAGTAATCGCAATGCCCCACTCAGACCGAGAAGAACGAAGCGGTCTTCGTCGTTTGAGTGATCAGGGTCGTTAATCAATTTGGCTCGCTCGTCGACGAAAACCGATTTCGCCTCATCAAAA
>JANYEE010000238.1 GCA_025363275.1 Burkholderiales bacterium
CAACCTGCTGGGCGCCTTTCTGTGCATGCTGGTGCTGGGCATCATTGGCAACCTCGGCCTGATCCTGTGTTTTGTGGGCATCATCATCACATTGCCCATCGCCTTCATTGGCAGCTACCACATGGCCAAGCAATTGACCGATGGCGGCACTGTCAGTGCCTGAAGGCACAGCCCTTGCTGGCGCAGACCGCCCGTGGCGGCTCGCCATCGGCCTCATGCTTCCTGCTGGCCTTGCGTTGGCACCGCGCTTTCTGGCACTGGGCGATATTCCCCTGTGTGCTTTTAAGCACCTGACGGGCATACCCTGCCCCCTGTGCGGTGGCATACGCGCCTGTGCTGCGCTGGCTCAAGGCGATGTGGCAGCGGCTGTGCTTTTGAATCCTGGGTTGATGCCAATACTCGCACTGGCAACTCTACACAGTGGCCTCGTGGTGGCGCAGGCCGTGAGCGGGAGGCGCTTGCTGGCGCCGGGCGCTCTCACGCGGGCCTGGCAGTGGGCTGGCGCTGCCCTGCTGTTTTTTTGGCTACTGCGCTTGTATGCTTTATGACGCCTTCACCCGTTACCCCTTACATGACCTATCCAACTTCGGCCAAACAAACACTCTGTCTCATGCTGGCGACCTTACTTCTGAGCTGCGCCGCAGCCCAGGCCAGCGCCCATACCTACACCGCACAACTCAAGGCCAAAAAGTTTGATGAGGTCGACAAGGCCACGCAAACCGCGCTGGCGGCCAACCCGGCCAATGTGGAGGCTTTGTTGGGCCGGGTAGACCTGCTCTTGTCAATGCACCAAGAGAGCAAACTGGACGAAGCCGTGCGGCTGGCCGAACAGTGCATAGAGGCTGCGCCTACGCGCTCGGAATGCCATGAGTATTTGGGTAACGCCCTGGGCACCAAGGCTATCAACGCCGGCATTTTGTCGGCCATGGGCTCGGCGGGCAAGATACGCAATTCCTTTAAAAAGGCGGTGGAGCTGGACCCGAAAAATATGGACGCCCGTTTCTCGCTTCTGGAGTACTACCAGCAGGCCCCCAGCATTGTGGGCGGGGGGAAGGGCAACGCCCGTGCGCTGGTAGCGCAAACACTGCCCATCAACGCCGACGCCAGCAAACTGATGCAGGCCAGCGTCGACCTGGCCGACAAAGAATTTGCCAAGGTAGAAGCCGCGGTGCAAATGCCGCTGCCGACCGACCCCTACGATTTGCAAGACCGCCAGCGCGAACTGATGATGAGTCTGGGCTCTACCTATGTGCGTGAGAAGAAAAATGCCGATGCGCTGCGGATTTTTACCGATATGCAAAAGCGTTTTCCTGACAGCGAGCTCGGTGCCTTTGGCGCCGGGCGGGCCTACCAGGAACAGGGTAAATACGTCGACGCGATTGCCCAGTTTGAAAAAGCCCTAGGCATCAAAGCCACCGCGCCCATGCACTTTCGCATGGGCCAGTCCTGGCAAGCACTGAATGACAAAACCAAGGCGATTGCAGCCTACGAGAAGGCCCTAAGCTTCAAGCCCGAGTTAGGCAAAAAGCAGCGCGAAGACGCGCAAGAGCAGCTCAAAAGCCTGAAGGGCTAAACACGTCGTCCGGCGGCAATTCACGCCCAGTTCGTGCGGTTCGTCGCACGCGGGCTGCATGCAGGGTGTGACTTGCCTACACTGGCGCCCATGCAAGTACAAGCCCCCACCCCCAAGCCCGCGGTCCAATCGCCGCGTGCCGATAGTCGGTACGATGGACAACGCGGCGTTTCTGCGACCCGGGTGTTGCGGGAATGGTGGAACATGGAGCCTGGGCGCCCCGGCGCCGGGTGGCAATACCTGTTGGCCACGGCTTTTTACAACACCATCATTGGCCTGGTGCTCACGGTGCTTTTCTCGCTGGGCGATACGCGGCTAACCTGGCTGGAGGTACTCCTGGAGACCTGGGTCATTTCCCAATGTATCGGTTTTTCCATTCATTTCGGGTTCAGTTGCTTCTACCGCTTCACCACCCGGGCCTGGCGCAACCAGCTTCCCAAGCCCGCACTCAAAACGCTGCATGTCGTCATTCCCATCAGCTGCGTTTATTTGGGTTACACCATCGCATTTGCCATCAATGGCCGCAATTTTTTAGTCTTGCTGATGAGCTACCCACGTGTCGGGATCATGATTTTTTTGATCGGGCTGGTAGTCAGTTTTGTTTGGTACTTGGTTATGGATGGCCAGACCCGCAGCCTGCGCGCCGAGGCGGATGAGGCCCACGCCCGTGAGGTCGCCAGCGCAGCTCAAAAGCAGGCCAGCGACGCCGAGCTGCGCGCCCTGCAAGCCCAGATTGAGCCGCATTTCCTATTTAACACGCTGGCCAATGTGCAGGCGCTGATTGACTACGAACCTGCCAAGGCCCGCCAGATGCTGGAGAGCTTCATTGAATACCTACGGGCCACGCTGGATGCGTCTCGCCGCACGCAAGGCACCCTAGGCGATGAGGTCGCCATGCTGGAGCGCTACCTGCAGTTGATGCAGGTGCGTATGGGCAAACGCCTGCATACCGTGTGGGAGATTGAACCTGGCTTATTGAGCCGGCCGTTGGCCCCCTTGCTGCTGCAACCCTTGGTTGAAAACGCCATCAAATACGGACTGGAACCCAAGATCGAGGGCGGAACGGTGACCATTCGCGCCTCGCAACATCAAGGCCGCGTGCAGGTAGTGGTGCAAGACAATGGCGTGGGCCTGCATGCAACTTCGACTGCCCGCAAAACCCCAGCCGCAGGCAGCGGCACGGGTCTAAAAAACGTACTGGCACGGCTGCAATCCACCTATGGCGACACCGCTACACTTTCCATAGCAGACACGGTAGAAGGATGCCGGGCCACGCTCGAATTTGATGCTTAAACTACCCCCCAACCCACTTGGAAATCCTTGCATGACCACCTGCATTCTTGCCGACGACGAACTGCATCTGACGCGCTACCTAGCCGACCAACTGAAGGCCGTATGGCCCGAGTTGGAAATCGTCGGCATCGCCGCTAACGGTGTAGAGGCCGATGCGCTGATCGCCCAGCACCAGCCCGACCTGGCGTTTCTGGATATTCAAATGCCGGGCCACACCGGCTTGGAGGTGGCGCAGGCCATCGAGGGCAACACCCGCGTGGTGTTTGTGACTGCGTACGACGAGTACGCCGTTCAGGCCTTTGATGATGGCGCCATTGACTACCTGCTCAAGCCGGTAACCGCTGAGCGGCTGGCCAAGTGCGTAGCAAGGCTGCGCGAGCGGCTGCCAGCAGGTGCCAGTGCCAATTCCAATGCCACCGCCGAATATCCGGATCTGGCTGTAGCCTTGAAAAAGCTGCTGCAAAGCGGCGCCGTACCTGGCCTGGTGTCGGGTGCGGCACCTCAGTTCATGCGCTACGTGCGCGCACATGAGCGCGGTGCGCAGGGCGAACAGGTCTTGCAAATTGATGTGGACGAGGTGCTGTACTTTGAGGCTGCCGACAAATACACCTGTGTGGTATTGGCCAGTGGCGAGAAACTGTTACGCACCTCGGTGGCCGAATTGGAGGCCGAGTTGGACCCCGCCCAATTCAAACGCATCCACCGTAGCACGCTGGTCAATTTGCGCCATGTACACGCTACGCGGCGCGACGACGCAGGCCGCATGTGGGTGCGCATCAAACAGCACACGCGGGAGTTGCCCGTGAGCCGCGCCTACCACACAGTGTTTGGCCGCATGTAGAACTACGCCGCTCCCATATTGATAGCTACTGAGGCAATGTTTACTGGGGCCACCGCCGGTTTTAAGCTATAAATCGTACATGACGCCCTTCAATAGCCAGTACCTCGCCTCTTTTTGGTCTTTGCCGGTGGTGGGAGTCAATTTGCTGGTGTTCATGAACCTGGCGGGCGCCATGGCACTGGGGCTGTTAGTGGGCTATGAGCGTTCTTACCACGGGCGTGCAGCGGGTATGCGCACCTACGGCATCGTGTGTATGGCGTCAGCAGCACTCACCATCTTTGCGGGCTACCCCGGCTACTGGTGGGGTGGGGATGGCACCCAGGCCATGCTACACGCCGACCCCACCCGGGTGGTGCAAGGTATTGTTACCGGGGTCGGCTTTTTGGGCGCGGGCGTCATCATGCGCGAGGGACTCAACATCAGCGGGCTCACCACTGCTGCTTCCATCTGGGCGTCGTCAGCCATCGGGGTCATGGTGGGTATCGGGTTTTATGGCGCAGCCATTTTGCTTACGCTGCTGATGGTCTCGTTGATGATGTGGGGCCCCAGGCTGGAAACACGGCTACCCTCACGGCGCGCCATGGGAGTCAACCTGGTTTTTCGCGAAGGGGTGGAGCCGCAAGAAACTCACCTCAAAGCCACGCTCAAACAGTGGGGCTACATGGTGGCCGAAGGCTCATTGAACATTACTGCCAACGACCGCCATGTGACCTGGAACTTTGTGATGGTGGCCCTGATGAGCCGCCCTGAGCCCAGCTCCTTGTTTGAACTGTCACGCCAGTTGCGCAAAGTACCCGGTGTTTTCCAATTGCAGATCAGCCACGCACGCAATTAAAAAACGGCCAAGAGCGGTTGCAAAATGCTGGCGCCCAGTTTTTTGGAGCGCTCACCGCTCCAACCCGTTACTGCGTCAGGGTGGTCTGCGTTGTCTTTGAACGGCATCTCAATCGTCAGCGCCAGGCAGCCAAACTGCTGCGCCACCCAATTGGTGGCTAGCGTCGGATTGGCTTTGCCCGGCTCACTGCGGCCATAGTTGTGCGCGTCCTGAAAATCCGGGCAGCTCGCCATCCACGCGGCCTTGAAGTCAGACTCCAGCCCGGCCTGGCGCTCGGTGTAGCCGGGGTTGCCCTCGGAGCCCACCACAAAGTTGTACGGCAGGCCTTCGTCACCGTGCGCATCCAGACACAGATCAACACCCACATCGCGCATTTTTTGGCGCACCAAAAACACCTCAGGTGATCGCTCCATCGTCGGCGCAGCCCACTCGCGGTTCAGATTGGCACCCACGGCATTGGTCCGCAGGTTACCGCGCACAGCACCGTCGGGGTTCATGTGCGGCACTACATAAAAAACGCAGCGCTGCAGCAGCACGCGGCTGACCGAATCATCGGGGTCCAGCAGACGCTCCAGAAAACCCTCAACGAACCACTCGGCCATAGTCTCACCAGGGTGTTGGCGGGCAATCAGCCACACTTTTTTGCGCAGCGCCTGGGCGGTATCGCCCGCCGCATCGGTGATGCGCAACAGCGTCATATCTCGACCGTCCAGCGTGGCCCCCAAACGCTCTTGCAGCACATGGGGTGATGCAGAGACCGAGCCCAACAAATCCAGATGCTGCTCGTAGGAATAGGGCTCGAAATACGCCAGGTAGACGCACTGGGTTTCAGGCGTCAGGCGCGCCGTCATCACTTGGCCATCGAACTGGGTGTCGATGCGAAACCAATGCTGGCGGTCATGACTGGCCACGACTTGGTAGCCCTCCCATCCACTGGGGTAGGCGCAGGCGCTAGCGTTCATGAAGCGAATGGTGACGGGGACATGGGCCGCTCCGTGCAGCGCAAAGTGGAACCACTGCGCAAAGTCTGCTGCGTTGTCTTTGCGAATCGCCACCTGGATGTCGCGCGGGTCGGCAACGCTCACGACATCGATAGCACCAGAATCAAATTGACTAGAAATGTGGATTTGGGTCATGCTTGCATTGTAGAAGTGGTGCGCCTAAAGTCGGGTTACTCAATGAGGGGTCTCAGCCCTAGCCTTAAGTTCCCGACGTGCTTGTCGATACTAAAAGAAGGCATGTGTTTTTAAGGAGCGCTTTATGAATGTTTCCAGCACCCCGGCAGTTCAGTCTGCCACCAGCGCAGCCGCCGCTCCCTCGTCTGACGCCGTGAATGTTTTAGTGCTCAAAAAAGCCCTGGATACCCAAGCAGTAGCAGCCGCCACGCTGTTGCAATCGCTGCCTCAGCCACCGCCACTGGCCAGCAGTGGTAACGTGGGCACCCGCGTTAACACCTTCGCTTGAATATTCCCCTGTGGACAACAAGTCGTTGCAAAACGAACAACCACGCGTTACTCAATAGGCCTAGACTCGAACTTTTGCTAAGGAACTTTTAATATGAATATCGCTAAGCGCTTGACCGCCTCGTTGCTCATCGCATCCACCACCCTGATGGGCTTGCCCTTGACTGCCAACGCAGGCATTGTGTCCACCGACACCACGCTCACCGCGGACGCAGCCGTGGCCAACCGCGACCAAGTGACCAGTTTCCTGGTCCGCGCAGATGTTCAAAAAGCCATGCAAGAGCGCGGCGTCAATGGCGCTGATGCGCTGCAGCGCGTAGAGTCTATGTCAGACGCTGAAGTGGCCCAATTGGCTGGCCGTATCGACCAAGCACCTGCTGGCGGCGAGATCTTAGGCATCTTGTTTACGATCTTCATCATCTTGTTGGTGACCGACATTTTGGGCCTGACCAAAGTCTTCCCGTTCACACGATCGGCGCGATGAAGCGTTTACGCGCTTTCGCTGCATCCCCCGCAATTGCGGGGGTTTTCATTTGTGCGGCACTTTTGCTGGTCGGCTGTGCCAGTCCGCAGGTGGTGCGCCTGTCAAATGACTGGCCTGCAGATTTGCCAGCCCAGGCTGAACTAGCCGGCACCCCGTTTTTTGCCCAGGCCGATTACGAATGTGGCCCGGCCGCCTTGGCCATGGCCATCTCCGCGGCGGGTAAGTCCATCACCCCCGAGGCCCTGGTACCACAGGTGTACTTACCAGCGCGCAAGGGCTCGTTGCAAGTAGAAATGCCGGTGGCGGTGCGCCGCGCAGGTTTGTTGGCCTACACCCTGGGACCCGAGCTGCAGGCGGTGCTGCGCGAAGTGGCGGCGGGCAACCCGGTAGTGGTGTTCCAGAATTTATCGTTGCCTTGGTACCCGGTGTGGCACTACGCGGTGGTCATTGGCTATGACCGTGAAGCCCAAACTCTGTTGATGCATTCCGGCACCACGGCGCGGATGCCGATATCACTATCGGCGTTTGAACGCACCTGGGCCCGTGGCAACTATTGGGCGCTAGTCGCACTGCCGCCCGACAAACTACCTGCTTCGGCTGATGCAGCGCGCTTGGCTACTGCCGTGGTAGCGCTGGAGCGCGTGAACCCACAGGCCGCACTAACCACCTATGGCAGCGCACTGGCGCGCTGGCCGACTGACCGCAGTTTTTTGCTGGGACGTGGCAATACGGCCTATGCGCTGGGTAATCTGCAGGCTGCACAAACCGCCTATGCAGCAGCCACGGTAGCGCACCCAGACTTTGCCGATGCCTGGAACAACCTGGCCCAGGTTTTACTGGAGCAAAAGCAATGGGGTCAAGCCCAATCGGCGATAGCTAGAGCTATCGCGTTGGCCGGCCCGCGGCTGCCGGCTTATCTGGATTTGCAGAAGGCTATTACTGCGGCTCAACCACTTTGACCTGTTGACCCGCCTTCGGCTCACCGCCACCATAGAAGCCGTTGATCAAACGCAATTGTTTTTCAGGGCTCTCAATCGGAGAATTCTTGGCCAGCTCGGAAAATCCCCCCCTGGGGTACGCCACCGTTTTGAGTATCCAGGGGCGAGCCGCACTGCGATCTTGGGCTGTCATAGCCCTGAAACTCATTTCTGTTTCGCGCAGCCCAGCGCGTGCGCGCTGCAAGGCCGCGTCATCCTTGCCCGCCACTTGCATCAAGTAATGGGTGGTGCCCGGTCCGTCTACCACCGTAGCCTCCACAGTCTGTGACTGGCCCTGCGCGTTTTGGCGTGTGCCTATAAAGCGCGTCGCTTGCAGCCCATTCAAAGTCACCGCTTCGGTGCGACCCTGGGTGGGTTTAATCACATTGCGGATGATGCTGGCGGCATCGGTGCCCGCAGACGGCGGCACCAAACGCAGCACCAGCGTGGCGTCACGTGCTGCGTTCAGCACACCCAGTTGTTCGGCGCTGTTTTGGATCGTCCAGCCCACAGGCGCGGTGAGCGCAAAGCCCAAACCCGCGTGGTAAAAATGTTGGCCGCGTACCAAACCCTGGTCCGCGCTCTCACCAAAATGCATGCCCTGCACCACCTTCAGGTAGCGCGCGCGCCCCTCATCGGCGTAGCCCGCTTTGTCTTGGTACTGGTTGGCTAATTGCGTGATGGTATCCAAGCGCTGGTCATTAGACGGGTGCGATGCCAACCAGTCTGCTTTGGCGGGTACGGTGCGGCCTTCCGCCTTGGCCTGGTCGGCAGCAAATCGCTCCTGGTTCTTCAGCACCGTGATGACATCGACCATGTTGTGTGGGTCGTAATGCGTGCGGGCCAGGTACTCGGCACCCAGCCCATCGGCCTGCAACTCCTGATCCCGTCCGTACGACGCGATGTAGCCCGCCGCCACAGTTTGCGAAACCTGCCCCGCTAACTGGCCTGCGCCTTGCAAACCCTGGCTTTCTAGTACTGCGCCCAAAATGCTGGCCGCAAACACGCCCAAACCTGCGTTCTGCTGGCGCGTCGCGCGCTGGGCGCCGTGGCGCGCAGTTACGTGGCCAATCTCATGCCCAATCACACCGGCCAAGTCGGCCTCGCTTTCCATGTAAGCCATGATGCCGCGCGTGACATACACATAGCCGCCGGGCAGCGCAAAGGCATTGATCTCGGGGCTATCGAGCACCGTAAAGTGCCATTGCAAATTAGCGCGGTGGCTTTGCGCCGCCAGCTTCTGGCCCAGCGTGTTTACATAGGCTTGCACTGCGGCGTTGTTGTAGGCGCCATATTCCTTCAGCACCTCCTGGTGTCCCTTGGCACCCTCGGCTACTTCGGTAGCTTCGTCCATCACCGTGCGTTCAGACTGCCCGGTGACGGGGTTGACCGAGGTGGTGCCGCAAGCGGTGAGAAGTAGCGTGGCTAACAGCAAAGAAGGAATGCTTTGTTTCATGGCGTTTTAGTTTTGAAAGATGGACTATTTTAGGGAGCGCTTGGGTGGATTGTGCGGCGCTAGAAGGGCGGAGGCAAGCAGTCCGGGTATCCGTTCTCCGGCCTGCATTACCGCCCAGTCTCGTCCTACTGCCACAAAGTCCCGATTGCACGCGATGCGCTCGATGTCGAGACCGACCAGCAACTGCTGAACCTGGACGACCCGGCTGGGCGAGTATTCTGCAGAATGCCGATGCCGCGCTGCGAGTGTTTGGGGGACCACCCCTCCGTGGCGAGCACCATCGATGCAGCGCGGCCCTTCTGCCAGTACTACCCCAGGCGCGCCGGGCTGGCCCGCCGCATTTTGGAGCCCGAGAGCACCTACAGGGCTCCACAAGCCCCCACAGGGCATTTTCAACATCAAACAAGCCGCAGGCCCTGGTGCTACTTACCTTAGCAGCTATTAAAACAGTAGCATCTAGGGCGCTTACCCAACCGAATCAACACCCCTCCACCGATAATCAAGAGATGACTGCTTTCTCTACACTCCCCCTCTCTCCGGCCGCGCTGGCCAACCTCACGCAACTGGGCTACGCGTCCATGACGCCGATCCAGGCGGCTAGCTTGCCCATCGCCTTGGCCGGCCAGGATTTGATTGCCCAGGCCCAAACTGGAAGCGGCAAAACCGCGGCATTTGCGCTGGCCCTGCTGGCCAAGCTGAACCCGCGCTGGTTTGCCGTGCAAGCCATGGTACTTTGCCCCACCCGCGAGCTGGCGGACCAGGTGACGGTGGAAATTCGCCGCCTGGCGCGGGCCGAGGAAAACATCAAGGTGGTGACGCTGTGTGGCGGCGTGGCCCTGCGCGGCCAGCGTGCTTCGCTAGAGCATGGCGCCCATGTGGTGGTGGGTACGCCCGGCCGCATCATGGACCATCTGGAGCGCGGCTACCTGACTCTGGAAGGCCTGAACACCTTGGTGCTGGACGAAGCCGACCGCATGCTGGACATGGGCTTCTTTGACGACATCGTGAAGGTGGCCAAGCAGTGCCCGGCCGAGCGCCAAACGCTGTTGTTCTCGGCCACCTACCCGGAAGGGATCGAGAAGCTGGCCAACCAGTTCATGCGCGCACCCACGCGCGTCGAAATCGCCCCGCCCAAGGCGGACGATCTGCTGATTGAGCAGCGCTTCTATGAAGTAACCCAGCCCAATCGCCTACACACCGTAGGCCAACTGCTGCGCCACTTCAGGCCCGTGAGCACGCTGGCTTTTTGCAACACCAAGCAGCAATGCAAAGACTTAGTAACGCTGCTGCAGGAAGAAGGCTTCTACGCACTGGCGCTGTACGGCGAGCTGGAGCAGCGCGAGCGCGACCAGGTGCTGGCCCAATTTGCCAACCGCAGTTGCTCGGTGCTGGTAGCGACCGATGTGGCGTCCCGTGGCTTGGACATAGCGCAATTGGAAGCGGTGATTAACGTCGACATCACCCCCGACCCCGAAGTGCATGTGCACCGCGTAGGCCGCACCGGCCGCGCGGGCGCTACCGGCCTGGCGCTGAGCCTGGCGATCATGAATGACATGGGCCGCATTGGTAAAATTGAGCAGTACCAAAACCAGCCCTCCAAGTGGTACCCGCTGGACACCCTGGTGCCCGCAAGCACAGCCCCCCTGCTGCCGCCGATGGTCACGATCCAGATTTTGGGTGGCCGCAAAGAAAAGATTCGCCCCGGCGACGTACTGGGTGCGCTGACCAACGAAGAAGGCGGCCCCGCCTACACGCGTGAGCAGATCGGCAAGATTGCCGTCACCGAATACAGCACCTTTGTAGCCGTGGCCCGCGAGGTTGCCAAGGCGGCGTGCGCCAAGCTCAATGCGGGCAAGGTCAAAGGCAAAAGTGTACGGGCGCGGGTGATGACGCTGGCGGATTACACCTAGTAGTAGAGTGACTTGTTACCGGGCGGTACGGCGCGCGAGAGGCCAAGCGCTTTGCTCCGTGTCCCCCGCCACGGCCTAGGGCCGTGTGCTCCTCCTTGACCTACGCAAAACGCTTGGCCTCTCACGCGCCTTTCTCGTTCTTGTAGGGCAAATTCCTACATGCGTTACATCCCGCTACTGACTGGATTTTTTGGAACGCGCGGCTAGAGTTAAACCATGCGCAACGTCCACTGACGGGCGCAAAGTTTTAACCGGAGAAACGCGATGTCCACCACTGCCCTGGCACTGAACCCCTTCAGCTTAATGATGGAGCCTGAATTGGTGTTGCAAACCATGGAGCGCTCGCAGCAACTGCGTGGCCTGCGCCGCCACAAGCTGCGCCCGCTAGACAAGCCCCTGATTCCGCTGACCAAGGAAGCCCAGGCCAGCCGCGCGGCTTACGACGCGGCCATTGACGCTGAAGACCTGGAAACCCAGGCGGATAACTTCCTGAACTAACGCTCGCGCAAGCCCGCCACGCCAAACTGCGGCTCGGCTGGCAAAATCAGAGCATGAAAGCTCTGTACCACTCCTTTGAAACCCAGGCGCAAATCGACGCCCAGTACAACCCCAGCCTGCTGCTCGCGCCCGGAGATACTCCGGGCCTGCACTTTGCAGCCCAAGCTGAAACCGCCCGCAGCACCCTGGCCAGCCACCTGAATGTGCCTTACGGTCCCACGCGGGCCGAGACGCTCGACATCTTTCCCGCCGCCCAAGCCAATGCCCCGGTGTTGGTGTTCATCCACGGCGGCTACTGGCGCGCGCTCTCCAGCAAAGACTTCAGCGGCGTGGCCCTGGGCCTGCAGCGCCGGGGTATCACCACCGTGGTGGTGGATTACGCGTTGTGCCCTTTTGTAACGATTGACGAAATCACCCGCCAGGTGCGCGCGGCGTCGGCCTGGGTGCTACGCCACATTGCCCAGTACGGTGGCGACCCGGCGCGGGTTTCGGTGGGCGGCCACTCGGCCGGGGGCCACCTCACGGCCATGTGCCTGCAAACCGAATGGGCCCGCGACTACGGCTTACCCCAGGATCCATTTGCCGCTGCCATCACGTTCAGCGGCTTGTTTGATTTGGCTCCGCTGCGCTACAGCTACCTGCAGCCCATGATTCAGCTCGACGATGGCGTGATCCAACGCAACTCGCCCGCCTTTGCCGTGCGGCCCTGCGCCACGCCACTGTGGATTACCTGGGGTGGCAATGAGACCAGCGAGTTTGCCCGCCAGTCGCAGGCGTACTGCGACGCCTGGCATGCCGCAGGCAACACCGCCTTGTTGCAAGCGCAACAAGGCGCCGACCACTTCACGGTGATCCACGGACTGGAGCATCCCGACAGTGCAGTGTGCGAATGGCTAGCCCACACCTTACAAACCGCGTTATGACCTATTTTGTGAAATGGGCCCTGGCCGCTGTGTGCCTGGGCTATCTGACCGCAGGCGCAGCCCCCGCCCCAGCCGATGAGCGCCCGCGACTGGTGGTCTTTATCGCCATTGACGGCCTGCCCCAGCGCCAGGTGCTGAGCTACCGCGACCAGTTGGCCCCCGACGGCTTTGCCCGGTTTTTAGAGCGCGGCAGCTGGTTTGCCAATGCCCACTACGCACACGGCTTTACGGTGACCTGCCCGGGCCACGCCACCATGCTCAGCGGCGCCTACCCGCACCGCTCCGGCATCATTGGCAATGACTGGCGCGACGCCCAAAGTGGCGCAGCCGAGTACTGCGCGGGCGACACCAGCGCACGCTACATCGGCCACGAGACCCAAGCCCTTGACGGCACCAGCCCCAAGAACCTGAAGGTGCAAACCGTAGGCGACATGCTGCGCCTGGCCGATGCGCGCTCCAAGGTCATCACCGTATCGGGCAAAGACCGCGGCGCCATCATGCCAGCGGGCCAAACCGGGACGGCCTATATGTATATGGGGCGCACGGGCCAGTTTGCATCCACCACGTATTACATGAAGGAACACCCGGCCTGGGTCAACGCCTTCAATGCCAAGCGCCCGGCAGACCGCTATTTGAAGGCCGAGTGGAAGCCCCTGTTGCCTGACGCCGCGTACGCCCGGTCGCTGCCCGATAACCAGACCTGGTTTGGCCCCGCCGGGGGCGCCCTGCCCATGCGCTACAGCGCCGCTGACGACGTAGCGCCAGGCCCCGCCTTTTACAGCGCCCTGCTGCGCGGCCCCTTTGCCGACGCCCTGACGCTGGACTTTGCCCGCGCTGCCATTTCGGGTGAAAACCTGGGCCAGGATGCTATTCCTGACGTACTGTCCATCAGCCTGTCGGGCCACGACTACGTGAACCACGCCTTCAGCGCCGAGTCACGCCTATCACATGACCACGTATTGCAACTCGACCAAATGCTACAAAGCTTCTTCCAGGACCTGGACGCACGCATCGGCAAAGACCGTTACGTGCTGGTACTCACCGCCGACCATGGTTTTATGCCTGCGGTGGGACACACGATTGCGCAAGGCTTGCCCGGCGGCTACATCGACAGCCGGCAAGTTTTGGCTGACCTGAACTTGGGCTTGCAGAGCCAGTTCGGGCCTGGGAACTGGGTGCTGGGGTATTCAGGCGCATCGCTGTTGCTCAACAAGGCCTTGATCGCTCTGAGCAACGCCGACGCTACGTCCGTCGCGGATACCGCCCGCAAGCTGCTGCTCGAACAGCCAGGTTTCGCATTTGCGTACACGCGCCAGGAACTGCTCAGCGGCAGCCGCGCCGGTGCGCCCTACTTTGACGCGCTGGAGAAAGCCTGGCACCCCACTGTGTCGGGCGATGTGCAGTACGCCATCAAGCCCCACTGGATGTGGAGCGCACGCGGCACTGGCGCCATTCACGGCTCGCCCTATGAATTTGACAGCCATGTGCCGATCCTGCTGTACGGCCCGGCATGGATAGGGAAAGGTCGCATTGACAAGCCCGTGGAAGTGGTCGACATTGCACCCACATTAGCGGCCCTGTTGGGCATTGCGCCGCCATCCACCGCTGAGGGCCACCCACTGCCATTGGCGCCACCGGCGAAGCCCTAGACGCCGCCCCACTTTTTGCCACTGCCACTATGTCCACTACCCACGTTGTACCACCTGCCCAGCCACCCGCTCAGCCCTACACGGACCGCAAACGCTACGCGTGGATCCTGTCACTGTTGGTGCCGATGTCGGTGGGCTTTGGTCCATTGCTGATGATTGCGCTCCATGACGCGCGGGCTCTGTGGATACCGGTGGTGTTCTTCTATGTGGTGGCACCGCTGCTGGACTACCTGCTGGGAGAGGACCGGAGTAACCCGCCCGAGAGCGCCGTGCCCGCACTAGACGCCGACCGCTACTACCGCACTATCACCTTCTTGCTGGTGCCGATGTTGTGGTCAGCTTTCATTTTTGGCGCGTGGTTTGTGGCGCATTTTGATTTGCCCTGGCACGGCGTTGTGGCGATGGTCATGATCACGGGGTCGGTGGGTGGCTTTTGCATCAACCTGGGCCACGAGCTGGGCCACAAAAACACCTCGCTGGAACGTTGGCTGGCCAAGCTCGTACTCGCCCCCAGCTTTTATGGTCACTTCTACACCGAGCACAACCGCGGCCACCACCGCGATGTGGCCACGCCCGCCGACCCGGCCTCGTCGCGTATGGGCGAATCGATCTACGCCTTTGTGTTGCGCGAAATGCCCGGCGCATTTCGGCGCGCTTGGAAACTAGAGGCCGACCGCCTGCAGCGCGAAGGTACATCGGTTTGGTCACTCAACAACGACATCCTGCAGCCTGCGCTGATCACGCTGGTGCTGTGGAGCGGCCTGGTGCTGTGGCTGGGGATCGCTATCCTGCCATTTTTGCTGGTGGCATCGTTATGGGCCAATTTTCAGCTCACATCAGCCAACTACATTGAGCACTATGGCCTGCTGCGCCAAGAGCGCGCGCCTGGCAAATACGAGGTGTGCCAGCCCCACCACTCCTGGAATAGCAACCACATTTTTTCCAACTGGGCACTGTTCCATTTGCAGCGGCACTCCGATCACCATGCCCATCCGTTGCGGCGCTACCAATCACTGCGGCACTTTGACAATCTGCCCAGCCTACCCAGTGGTTACTTCGGCATGTTCACCATTGCCTATATTCCGCCGCTGTGGCGCTTTGTGATGGACGAGCGCCTGCTGGCCGTGGTGGGGCGCGATGCCAGCCGCATCAACCTGGACCCCAAGAAGCGCCAGGCACTGATTACGAAATACCAGTTGCTATTAAATTAGTAGCTACTCAGGCAGGTTTTACTAGGGCTACAGGCTGATTTTATCTGAAATTTCTGCTTCATCCGCTTGTGGCGGCTACACCCGCAAGCGTGCGCTCTTGGGGCGAGTCGCAAGGCCCGATGCGTTCTACGCAGCGCAATCAGTTGCTTTATCCAGACCCGTCCTGGGTTATCACGCAAATAGCCACACACCACCGAGTTGGGCGCAATGAAAATTGGAAGCCGATAGCTGCCGATGGACGATTCCTGCTTGTAAACCCCGTAAGTCAAGCGCCTCAATTTAGGGAAGTCCCGTGAGAGCTTAGCTTACCCATGCGGTACAGGCAAACAGCACCATCAGGTACAGAAATATGTTGCACAGCCGCATAGGAGTCCCCCTAAATAAATTCCCACGCTCGGCTGTTCTAGCTATGCTGTGATGACGCTTACAACCGCGTACACCTACAGGAGAACAATATGAAAAATCTCAAAATTTCGACTCGGCTTTCCATGCTCATCGGCATAACTTCGCTGCTCATGCTGGTGATCGGTGTGTTTGGCCTACGGGGCCTGGATCAGACCAATGCTGGACTGAAAACGGTATACGAAGATCGCACCATTGCCCTTGGGATCCTGGCGGATATTCAAGCTGCCTTGTTAGAAAATCGCTTGGCTCTGTTGAGCATGGTGGTCAACACCACGCCTGAAGAAGTAGTGCGCGGCACCGGTGATCTGGAGAAGAACAAGGCATTGATTGATAAGCTGTGGGCCAACTACAAAGCCACCAAGTCTACGGACGAAGAAAGTAAAGTCGCGAAGGAACTGGAGACCAACCGCACCATATTCCTGGCAGAAGGAATGGCTCCCACGGTGGCCGCTGTCAAGGCGGGCAACTACGACGAGGCCAAGAAACTGAGTTTTGAAAAAGTCCGCCCGCTGTATGTGGTGATCCGAAAGGATATTGCGCGCCTTAGCGACATTCAGGTCGAGGAGGCCAAGCGCGAGTTTGATGAGGCGCAAAATCGCTATAGCCTCGCGCGCCTGATTTCCTGGCTGCTAATTTTGGGTGGTGCAGCCTTCTCAATCAGCTTTGGCTGGGTCTTAATTCGCGGTATCTCGCGTGACTTATTGCAGGCCGTGCAGGCCACCAGCGCTGTAGAGCATGGCGACCTGACTTTCCCCATTCGGGCTGACAGCCAAGACGAGATCGGTCAGCTTCTGAACTCTTTGTCGGGCATGCAAGCAGGCTTGGTCAAAGTAGTAGCCAACGTGCGCAGCGGGTCCGAGGGCGTGGCCACCGCCAGTTCGCAAATTGCCCAGGGCAACAACGATCTATCGGCCCGCACCGAACAGCAAGCCAGCGCGCTGGAAGAAACGGCAGCGTCCATGGAAGAGTTGTCCTCAACCGTCAAACAAAACGCAGACTCCGCCCGCCAGGCCAATCAGTTGGCCATGAACGCATCCACCGTGGCGGTGCGCGGTGGCACGGTGGTGGGTGAGGTGGTGGAAACCATGAAGGGCATCAATGAAGCCAGCCGCAAAATCAGCGACATCATCAGCGTGATCGACGGCATCGCCTTCCAGACCAACATCCTGGCCTTAAATGCTGCGGTAGAGGCCGCCCGCGCAGGCGAACAAGGCCGTGGCTTTGCGGTAGTAGCCTCTGAGGTGCGCAGCCTAGCCGGGCGCTCGGCTGAAGCAGCCAAAGAAATCAAGACGCTGATTAACACCAGTGTGGAGCGTGTGGAGCAAGGCACCTCGCTGGTCGACCAGGCGGGCACCACCATGGCCGAGGTGGTCAGCGCCATCAAGCGGGTGACCGATTTGATGGGTGAGATCAGCGCGGCTAGCAACGAGCAAGCGGCAGGCGTATCCCAAATCGGTGAAGCGGTACAACAAATGGACCAAGTAACCCAGCAGAATGCCGCGCTGGTGGAAGAAATGGCGGCCGCTGCCAGCAGCCTGCAAAGCCAGGCCAACGACCTGGTGCAAGTGGTGGGTGTGTTCAAGCTGGATGGTCAGAGTGGCTTTGCCGCCAGCAAAGCCAAACCCAAAAGTACGACCGCTGTACGCCGGCCCCTCTCCGCTGCCCCAAAAGCCGTGGGGGTGGTCAAGAAAGCAGGCATCAGCCACGCGGCGCACAAGCCAGCCAGCAAGCCCATGGCTATCGCCTCCAGCAGCAGCAAATCAAGCCAGGGCGGCGACGCTGACTGGGAAAGCTTTTGAGCTAACTGCGCTCTCCGCGATTGCGCGCGTAATATTCCTGCAGCGCTGGCTCACCGGCGCCGTACCGCCGCTCATCCTTGCCCGAGTCGGGGCTGATTACGCCGCCTCTACGGTGTTTACCGCGTGCGCTTTAGGGTGTTGACCTGATTGCATTCGCGCATACAGCGACTACATTAGCAACACAGAATTGATAAAAATGAGCGTTGCGCACAAGGATATGAATCAACTCCCAAAAGCAAAAACAGGCATTCAAGGCCTGGACGAACTCACCGACGGAGGCTTTCCGCGTGGCCGCTCCACTCTGCTGTGCGGCGGTGCTGGTTGCGGCAAGACACTATTGGCGATGGAGTTTTTGGTGCACGGCGCAGTCAACTACGGGGAGCCTGGTGTGTTCATGGCGTTTGAGGAAACAGGCTCGGATCTGACTGAAAACGTCGCTTCGCTCGGCTTTGACCTGGCCAGCCTGGTGGACCAACGCCAGCTGGTGTTGGATTTTGTACAGGTAGACCGCAGCGAACTGGAGCAAAGTGGTGAATACAACCTGGAGGGGCTGTTCATCCGCCTGGGGCACGCGATAGACAGCATCGGTGCTAAGCGGGTCGTGCTCGACACCCTGGAGACCTTGTTTTCAGGCCTGCCAAATCCAGCGATTTTACGAGTGGAGCTGCGCCGCCTGTTTCGGTGGCTCAAAAACAAGGGGGTTACCACTGTCATAACCGGCGAACGCGGCAGCGACCCCGGCGCGCTCACGCGCCAGGGGCTGGAAGAGTACGTATCGGACTGCGTCATCGTGTTGGACCACCGGGTCAGTGACATGGTGTCATCGCGGCGGCTGCGGGTGGTGAAGTACCGGGGCTCCACCCACGGCACCAACGAATACCCGTTTTTGATCAGCACCGATGGGATTTCTTTGTTGCCTGTGACCTCACTGGGCCTGGAGCAGGCAGTCAGCTTTGAGCGCGTACCCAGTGGTGTGCCCGGTATGGACGAAATGCTGGGTGGCGCTGGCTTCTACCGAGGCAGCAGCGTGCTGGTGTCGGGCACTGCCGGCACCGGCAAGAGCAGCCTAGCCGCCCACGTTGCCAGCGCCGCCTGCGCGCGTGGCGAAAAGGTGCTGTATTTCGCGTTTGAAGAATCGTCCAGCCAGATTGTGCGCAATATGGCATCGATTGGTCTGGACTTGGGCCCCGCGGTGGCGCAAGGCAAATTGAAATTCCATGCCTCTCGCCCTACGCTCACCGGGCTGGAAATGCACCTATTGATCATGTTGAAAGAAATTGCCGCCTTCCAGCCCAATGTGGTGGTGGTCGATCCGTTGAACAGCTTTGTCACGGTGGGCAACGAAAACGATGTCACGTTGATGTTGCTGCGCTTAATAGATACGCTCAAATACCAGCAAATCACCGGCTTCTTCACCAGCCTGACATCGGGCGGCGACAGTGTGGAACAAACCGACGTGGCGATTTCCTCGCTGATAGACACTTGGCTTTTGGTGCGCGACTTGGAGAGTGGCGGTGAGCGCAACCGAGGTTTGTACATTTTGAAATCGCGCGGCATGGCGCATTCCAACCAGATTCGAGAATTCACCTTGACCAGCCAGGGCATCGTTTTGCGCGATGCCTACCTCGGCGCAGCCGGGGTGCTGACCGGCTCTGCCCGACTGGCGCAAGAGGCCACCGAGCTGGGCCTGCACCTGCGCCGCGAGCAGGAGATCACCCGCAAACAAGCCGAATTGACCGCCAAGCGTGCTGCGATGGAGGCCCAAATTGAGGTGATTCGGGCTGAATTTTCCGCTTTGGAAGTAGCAGCCTTGGTACAAATCGACCAGTCGCAAACCAGCGAACGGCTGCTGGCCCAAAATCGTACGGACATGGGCACTAGTCGCATGGTCAAACCCGCATGAATACCACTACCCCCGATGAGCTTTCACTGGACCAGCTGCTGCGCCTGTACGTGGCGGGGCAATCCCCACACTCGTTACGGGCAGTCGTGAATATGCAACGCATATGTGCCCAAGACCTGGGTGGCCACTACCGGCTGGAGGTGATTGACCTTTACCAGCAACCGCAGCTGGCCCAGGACGAGCAAATCCTTGCCTTGCCAGCCCTGGTCAAAAAGCTGCCGGCTCCCATGCGTATGGTGATTGGCGATATGTCCGACACCCAGCGTGTGCTTGATGGCCTCGATTTGGTATCCGTGTTGACGTCATAAGTGCGCCTTGACTGTGCCTCACACTCCCAGCTTAGAAGAAGTGTTGCGCGCTGTAGATGGCGGGAAAATCGACGCCCTGCTAGTAGGCGGGGCAGCGGGCGGGCACCTGTTTGCCCTGAAGGGTAGCGACCAGGCCTACCGCGTGCTGGTCGAAGAAATGGCCGAAAGCGCTCTGACCCTGACCCCGGACGGCACGGTGGCCTATGCCAACCAACGCTTTGCCACGCTGCTGGGGCAGCCCTTACAAACCGTTATCGGCTCGGCAGCGATTAACTGGTTTGCCCCCGATGCGCATGCGCAGTTTGTGGCTCTGCTGGCAGAGGGTTTGGGTCACCGCTGTAGCGCAGAGCTGGACCTGCTGACAGCCACGGCACAGCGGGTGCCGGTATTAGCGTCGTTCAGCCCGCTAAACGTTCCGGGCCTGAGCGATGCGGTGTGCCTGATTGCCACCGACCTGACCGTACAAAAGCGCAGTGAGGCTGCCCTGCTGGCGCGCGAGAACCTACTCAAAATGATTGAGGCGCAGCGCCACGCAGAGGAAATGCTGCGCGAAAGCATAGCTACGCTACGCCTGCACGACAGCGCACTGGAGGCAGTTTCACAGGCGGTGGTCATTAGCGATGCTGCGCGTCGTATTACCTATGTCAACCCGGCGTTTGAGGCAATTACCGGCTACACCGAATCGGAGGTGATTGGTATTAACTGCAAGTTTTTGCAAGGGCCAAAAACGGACTCGGTGATGCTCAGCCGACTCAATACCGCGATGGCACACGGACAGCTCTTTCACGGAGAAATCCTCAATTACCGCAAGGACGGCAGCCAGTTCTGGAACGAGTTGTCGATCAATCCGGTGTTAGACGCACGTGGCGTCATCACGCAGTTTGTAGCGGTGCAACGCGACGTGACTGCGCGGCGCCAGGCGGACGAGGACCAGATGCTGGCGGCCCGGGTACTCGACCAAAGCAGCGAGGGATTCATCGTCACCGATGCCGAGCGCAGAATAGTGAAGGTAAATCAGGCTTTCACGACGATCAGCGGCTTCACTGAAATTGAGGCTCTTGGCCAACCTCTGTCCATGTTGAACTCGGATCACCACGATGGGGCATTCATCGCAGCCAAATGGGCCGAAGTACAGCGCACTGGCGGTTGGGAGGGTGAAGTCTGGAAACGCCATAAAGATGGCCCAAGCTACCCGCAGTGGCAAACGCTGCGCCGCATGAGTAATGCGTCGGGTGAAACCACCCACTACATTGCAACCTTTGTTGACATATCGCACCGCAAGGCAGCAGAAGCGCAGTTGCTCAAGTTGGCGCACTACGATACTTTGACGGGGCTGCCGAACCGCTTACTGCTGCAAGAATGTGCAGATTACGCACTGAAGCTGGCCGAGCGCGGCAGGATACCTTTGGCGCTGCTGTTTTTTGATGTTGACCACTTTAAAAACATTAACGACTCCATGGGTCACCGGGTCGGCGACCTGCTACTGGTGGCGCTGGCCGAGCGCTTGCAATCGATATTGCGTGATCAGGACTGCCTGGCAAGGCTGGGCGGCGACGAATTTATTTTGATCCTTCCCGACACCGATACCCAAGGTGCCATGCGAGTAGCGCAAAAAATGTTGGCCATGACCCAAACCAGCTTTCAGCTGGAGCAACAAGATGTGTCGGTGTCGATATCTATTGGTTGTGCGATTTATCCGTCTGACGCGACAAACTTCGAGACCTTGGCCAGTTGTGCTGATGCGGCCATGTACCGCGCCAAGCAAAGCGGACGCAACATGGTGCGCTTTCACACACCAGAAATGCAGGCGCAAGTGATGCGCACCGTTGCTCTGGAAAGTGGTTTGCGCAAGGCCTTGGCGCTTGACCAACTGCAACTACATTACCAGCCACAAAAGAGTTTGGTGACGGGGAACATCGTGGGTGCAGAGGCATTACTGCGCTGGACCCATCCAGAATTTGGCGCCGTATCGCCAGCAGAATTTATTCCTATTGCGGAAAACTGCGGGCTGATGACGACACTCGGAAGCTGGGTGCTGCACACCGCCGTTTTTCAGTTAAAAGCTTGGCTAGACATGGGCATGGCGCCTATCACTATGGCGATCAACCTCTCGGCGGTGCAGTTCCGCCAGGCTGATTTCCCGGAGCTGATCCAGCAGACACTGGAGGCCTCGGGCATACCCGCACATCTACTAGAGCTGGAGCTGACCGAGAGTGTCGCGTTAGATGATCCGATAGGTGCCATCAACACCATGCGTACGTTGCACGCCTTGGGATTGAGAATGTCGATTGATGATTTTGGTACCGGCTATTCGTCACTCAGTTATCTCAAACAGTTTCAGGTTAACAAGCTCAAGATTGACCAGTCGTTTGTTCGCAACCTGGTCGAGGATCGCGACGACCAGGCGATCGTCAACGCCATCATTGGCATGGCCCAAAGCCTGGGGCTGCAAACCATAGCGGAGGGAGTTGAAACTGAAGCCCAGATGATCTATCTGCGTGAGCATGGTTGTCAGGAAATACAAGGCTACTGGCTGGGTCGCCCAATGCCTTCGGCGCAATTTGAATCCTTCATGCGCACGTATCTAATTCCCCATCAACTTAGCTAGATTCGTTTTTGTGCAACACAGGGCGCGGTCAAACGTCGGCCCCTGCCCGGGAGTCCACCGCTGGCCCTTTTGGGGCCACCAGTCGTCACACGCCTCCTCTAAAACGGTAATACCTCCATAAACCAAAGGCCCTAGAAGTAGAATTTTCCAGGAAGAAAGTTCCACATGCAGAAGTCAAGATTTACCGATAGCCAAATCATGGCTGCTTTGAAGTGTGTTGAAGTTGGCTCACCGGTGCCGTAGGTCTGCCGGGAGTTGTGCATCAGTACCGCCACCTTTTACAAGAGGCGCGCCAAGTTCAGCAGTATGGACACCTCCATGGCGGCCCGTATGAAGGAGCGCGAAGACGGTAGGAGTCTGTGGCTGTTCAATGTCATCCATGATTTCAAGCGCAAAGCGCTGGGCATTGAGGTGGAGGTCTCGCTTCCAAGCGAGCGGGTGATTCGGGCGTTGAAGCAGATCATTGCCTGGCTATGTTGAACGGGTCAACAGGACTGTTCGCTACGAATATCTATCTTGGGTTGCATAACTGTTCTACTTTTAGATGCCGCAGAAATCGGGGGATTACCGGGAAAGGGAAAGGGGGAGGACGTATTACAAAAGCGTAAAAAAAAGCCCAGTTCGTTTTCACGAACCGGGATTTGCTATGAAACTCATAGCTACTCAGGTATATTTTACCTGGGCTACAGGCTGATTTGACTTAGCTGCGCTGCTTGATGGTGCCCATATCGTCTGACAGAACGATTT
>JANYEE010000244.1 GCA_025363275.1 Burkholderiales bacterium
GCCTGAAAGTCGCGCACTTCCGCATCGGTGGCAATCTGAAACTCCAGCGTGATGAAGCGACCGGGGTTGTAGTCAATTTGCGTCAGTGAATGGTTGATGCGCTCAATGCGCTCTTTGATGGTTTCGCGCTCCTTGCTAAGCTGCGAGCTAAAGTTGGCCACCTCGCGAATGGTGTTCTCGTTTAGAGAACGCTTGAAGTCGGCTTCAAAGCGTGGCAAGTCGTCTGCCACCAGCCGCTGCAGCAGACTGCGGTATTCGCCCGCCGACTCCACAGATACATCCATCTCTTGTGTCTCCACGGAGAAGCGATTGCTGAAGCTGCGCATGGCATCAATGACTTTTTCCAGCACACGCCGGGCGCGGACCTCTTCGGAATCAATGGCTTTTTGCAGGCTGTCGCGCATCTCGCGCTCTCGGGCATCGCAAGACTCCACAGTCATGTCCTGCACACCCCTTATTTCCGCCTGCATGGCTTGTTGCAAGGCTTCCAGACGCTGCACTTGCTCCTCGAAGCCTTCAGGAATCTGCGCCATCAGGCCCTCTGCATCAGCACGCAAGACCCGCGCATCGTCAATTTTTTGTACGGTCTTGGAGCGCTTGTCACGCTGATCCAGAAGCTGTTGCTCGGTCTTCGCCAACTCTTCTTCCAGCACCTTCAGTTGCTGCGTTAATGCGGCCAACACGTCAGAAGCAGCCTCCAGCGCGGCACGCTCATCGTTCAAGCGCGCAATTTCACGGGCGTTGGCGGCCCAGTCCAGATCGCTGTAGTCCTGAAACTCCTCCAGCTTGGCCAAGGCTTCCAAACGCGTGCGAATAGTGCTTTGCTCGGCTTGCAAAGCGCCGATCTTTGCACCAAGCTCCCCCAGCCGAGCCTCCAGTACGCGCACCTTGCCCTCCAGCACCGCCAGCTTGGCGGCATTGCTCCAGCCCAGTACGTAGCGACTGCGGTCATCCAGCCGGTGGCGGTCGTCTTTCTCATGGCGCTCACCACCGGCCTTGATTTGCCCGGCCCGGGTGATGGCCTTGGGCTCAGCGCGAAACTGTTCTTGCGTAGTGCAGCACGCTATGTCAAAGCGGCGCGCCACCTCATGCTGCAGCCATGCATAGAACGGTGAATCCGGCTTGACGCCGATCTTGCGCACCAGAGACTGTGCGTGCAGTTGCTGCCGGTCCATACGACCACCTTCGCCTCTGGCATCCCGCACGCGAAAGTACACCATGCGCCCTTTCAGGTGCGTGTCATCGACCCACTGGGCAACCTGGACGTAATGCGCATCAGGCACCAGCAAAGACAGCGCAAAGCTGTGCAAAACGCGTTCGGCGGCTCCCTCCCAGTCGCGCGCGTCGTCATGGACTTGCAGCAGCTCTCCAGCAAACGGCATATCGTCTTCACGCAAGCCCAAGGCTAGGCACAGTGCGGCACGCAAGGCAATGTGCTGGGCGTCGATATTGCTGCGCCGCGCGCGCAGGCTCGTCACCTCGTTCACCAGGTCTTTGCGCTCGGCCATACCCTGGGCCATCTCCACACCATGTTCCGTCAGCTCGTTTTGCACTTCTGCATCCCGGACGCTATCTGCCGCACGGCGCTGGGCGCAGCCCTGCTGCTGCGTTTGCAGTTCTTCGCGGTTGGCCACTTGCAGCAGGCCGAGGCTGCGGCGCAACTCGTCATAACGATTGGCGTTTTTCTGGCGCTTATTCAACTCGGCTTGCTGGCGGTTGATGTCAGCTGCAATCTGCGCAATGCGGTCGCCGCCACTCTGGGCGATATTCAGGCGCAACACGCGCTCTTTGGTTTGCTGATCCAGCTTTAGCGCTTCCAAGCGCTCAACCTTGGCAGACTCGCTGGCCAAGTTGACGCCCAAGTTCTCCAGCCGCTGGTCTAGCAGTGCCCGTTTGCGTCCCGCAAACCAGGGTTTGAGCGCCTCACGGCACAAACGCAGCTCGGCCACATGGGTCACCAGCGCAGCGTGTTTGTCGCAATCGGCCACGAGCGGCGTCAGCAAATCCACCTGCTCCTTGGCCTTGAGCACGGCCGCATGGGCACGGCTCAGGTCATCAAAGTGCGCCAGCAACCCCGCAATACGCGGTGCCACGTCAAAGGGCTCCAGCATGTGGTGGCGCACAAAGTCGGTCAGGTTACCCACCGACTTCATCGATACGGTTTGGTGAAAAAGCTCCAGCGCCTGCTCGCCCATATTGCCAAAGCGGCGACGAAAGTACGCGCTGTACGGGGGAAAGCTGTCAAACAAAGCCACGCCACTTTTGCGTAAACGCGCACGCAAGGCGGGCACAGCGGTGCCAAAGTCCGAAAAATCGCCAGTGAGCGACAGCGCCTTGTCCGCCACGGCGTAAAAGCGCTCGGGCTGGCCAAAGCTGTCTTTCATCCAGAAGACCTGGGCTAGCGTGACCGTCTGATCAAAACCGGCGTTGTGGAACACGCCCAGAATCACCGCGTAGTGGCTGGCATCGCGCAGCGCCACCGGCTTGGCGTTGCCACTGGTCTCATTGCGTTCAGACTTGTAATGCCCCAGCACATACGAGCGCAACGAACGCTCCCGCGCATCAGCCCCGGCCGCCTTGTTGTAAGCAATGCGCTGGGCGGGCACCAGCAGGGTGGTGATGGCATCCACCAATGTTGACTTACCCGATCCAATGTCGCCGGTCAACAAGCCGTTGCGGCCATCCAGCCCCAGCGTCCACACCCGCTTGTCGAAAGTACCCCAGTTGAAGACCTCCAACCTGGACAGGCGAAAGCCAGCGAGGGTTAATGCGTCACGCATCATCCGGCTCCGTGGCCTCCGGCCCATTCAGTTGTGCCAAATAGGCAGCCAAGCGCTGGTCAAAATCAGCCAGCCATTGGGCATCCACAAAGGCTTTCAAAATGCGGCGCACCTCAAACACCGGCTCTTGCGTCGCACGTGTAGATCCGCCATCGACCTGGGCTTTGAGGCGGCGCACAAAGCCCAGCTCAATCACCTTGT
>JANYEE010000245.1 GCA_025363275.1 Burkholderiales bacterium
GCCCGCCGGGTCGGTATAGGCCGTCAGGATGTGGTGATGGCTGACGCGCCCCGCAGGGCTCAACGGGTCTGCATCCAACACAGCGGTGAAATATCCCATTTGCTGCGCCGCGTGCACAAACATCCGGCCCAACTGACCGCCGCCCATGACACCCAGTGTCATCTCCTTTTCAGAGCCAAGACGACCTGCCGCCGGGACGCCCCTAGGCAGGTCAGCCCGACGCCCTGGTAAATCCCGGGCCCCTTCCCCGGATGGGGGCAGCGACCCGTGCAACGGTGGAGCGTGGGGGCCTTTCATAGCACTGGCGGGACTGTCATACCGCGTGCAATCTCGGTCTGGTGAGCGCGGAATTCATGGAGCTTTTGCAACAAATCTGGCTTGTCATGCGCCAGCAGCGCTACCGCAAACAGGGCCGCATTGGCGGCACCGGCTGCGCCAATGGCAAACGTGGCCACGGGCACGCCCTTGGGCATTTGCACAATGCTGTGCAGCGAATCCACGCCGCTCAGGTGCTTGCTGGCCACCGGCACGCCGAGTACGGGCACCGTGGTTTTGGCAGCCAACATGCCCGGCAAATGCGCCGCACCGCCCGCCCCGGCAATGATGGCGCGCAGGCCACGGCCGCTGGCCGCTTCGGCGTAGGCGAACATGTCATCGGGCATGCGGTGGGCCGAAACTACGCGTGCCTCGTGCGTGATGCCAAACTGTTGGAGAATCTGCACTGCATGTTGCATGGTGTCCCAGTCGGAGCTGGAACCCATGACGACACCGATTTGAATGGTCATAGATGTGTGGTCGCGGGCTGGAATAATCTGCCCGCTAAGCATTGAACTCCCGATTTTACTTTTTCACCCAGAGCACCCATTTCATGATTGATGTCACCATTGAAAACTTCGACGCCGAAGTCGTTGCCGCGTCGTCCACCGTACCCGTCCTGGTCGATTTTTGGGCGCCCTGGTGTGGTCCCTGTAAGGTCGTTGGCCCGCTGCTGGAGAAGATTGAGGCCGAGTACGCGGGGCGTTTCAAGCTGGTCAAGATCGACTCCGATCAGCAACAGGAACTGAGCCAAGCTTTTGGCATCCGCAGCATTCCCACATGTGTGCTGATGGTGGGCGGCAAGCCAGCCGATGGCTTTATGGGCGCGCTGCCGGAGAGCCAGATCAAGGCCTTTCTGGACAAACATATCCCCTCCGAAGCCGAGATAGAAGCCCAGGAAGAAGCCGAAGACGCGCAAGCCTTGGTAGCCGCCGGTGACCCGCAGGCTGCGTTGCACAAGTTGCACTCCGCCCTCACTGTCAACCCCGGAAACGACGACGCCCGCTACGACTACGTGAAGCTGTTGATCGAGAACGACATGCTCGACGATGCCGAAGCGGCGCTGGCCCCGGCGCTGGCCGAGATTCCGCGCCAGCTGCGCTTTGAGGCGCTGAAGCACTTCCTGGACGCTATCAAATTCGTAGTGACTGACGAGCGCGGCACCTGGGCCCCAGCCCAGTTTGATGCCCTGATTGCCGCCAACAAGCGCGACTTTGACACCCGCCTGGCCAAGGCCCGCATATTCATGGTGGGCGGGGAGTGGACCGGCGCGATGGATGAGCTGCTAGAAATCATCATGCGCGACAAAACTTGGGGCGACGCGGTACCGCGCAAGACCTATGTGGCGATTCTGGAACTGCTGTCTCCCCCAAAGCCTAAAGACGACCCCGCCACAGTGGGTAAAACTGCGGGGGGTATTGAAATTGCTGGCAAGGCCGCAGCCGAGCTAGACCCGCAGGCACAACTGGTAGCGACCTACCGGCGCAAGCTCAGCATGGCGCTGAATTGACGCCTATTTAGCCGGCTGAATATCGGTCACCACAATGGCTCCATTGAGCTTTTCCGCCCTGAAGCGAATCTTGTCACCCTGCTTGACACGGTCCACCATGGCGGGGTCCTTGACCTGGAACACCATTGTCATACCCGGCATGTCCAGGTTCTTGATGAGTCCGTGCTTGATCGTGATCTTCTTGTTGTCGGTATCCACTTTGCGAATTTCGCCCTCGGTCAACTCCGCGGCCTCTGCCATAGGCATGGTTTTTTTGGCATCAGGAACATCCTTAGGCGCGCCGCCATGCGCGGCCGCGTGAGCGGTCGAAGCAAGGGCCAATAAGGAAGCAATAGCGACTACAGCTGTGAATTTTTTCATAGTAACTTTCTTAAATTGGGAATGGTAAAAACAGAATTCAAACGATTAACGAGGCAAGTACCGAACCGTTGAGCCAGATGCGCTCTAGTGCGTGTGATCACCAGCACTGTGGGCCGTAGACTTGGTTTTTTTGCCCGCTACGTTGACCAGCCCTTTCATGCCAGCGTCGTAATGGCCCGGTTGCAAACAGGCAAAGTCAACGCGACCTGCTTTGGTGAATTGCCAAATGATTTCGCCGCTTTGCCCCGGGGCCACGCTCACCATATTGGCGTCAGCGTGCTCCATCTCCGGGTTCTTTTTCATGAGCTCGTAATGCTCTTTGAGCTCCTTCTCAGAGCCCAGCACCATTTCATGTTTGACCTTGCCGTTGTTCTTCGCAATGAAGCGGATGGTCTCACCCTGCTTGGCATCTATTTTGGCGGCGCTAAAGCGCATGTCATCGGTCATTTCTACGTTGATGGTGCGCGATACATTAGCGGCCACACCGGGCACACCTATCGACTGAGCGTCATGCCCGCCTGCGTGGGTGCCTGATGCATAGACAGAGAAAGCTGCGAATAACGCAGGGACAGTGAGTAACAAGTGACGTGTTTTCATGGAATACCTCTTAGAAATAAATTAACGGAAAAAAATGATGTGGGTTGACATGCGCTTGTTCAATGTTTCATACCTTCCATGCCGCCCATCACGGGTTTTCGAACCTGCACTTCAATCTCCTTGGCCGGCATGTTTTGCGCTTTCATGGTTTGCCCTCCTTCTGCTGCAAAGCGCGCAGGGCTGGGCATGGATCCGGTCCATTCATAGGCCACTGTGCCGGCAGGGTGCTTAAACCAACCCGGGTCTTTGTAATCGCCAGGTTTTTGGTCTTTGCGTACTTTCAGCATGCTGAACATGCCACCCATCTCCACCGAGCCAAACGGTCCTTCCCCCGTCATCATCCTGGCCGTGTTGTCGGGTAGCGGCATCTCCATTTCGCCCATATCGGCCATGCCACGCTCGCCCATCACCATGTAATCAGGAATGACATTGGTAATGTCCCGTACGATTTTCTGGTGGTCTACGCCAATCAACGTGGGAACGTCGTGACCCATGGCATTCATCGTGTGATGGCTCTTGTGGCAGTGAAAAGCCCAGTCACCTTCTTCATCGGCCAGAAAGTCAATTTGCCGCATTTGACCCACCGCCACATCCGTCGTCACCTCGGGCCAGCGGGCGGATTTTGGCGTCGGGCCTCCATCCGTTCCAGTGACCAAAAACTCGTGACCGTGCAAATGAATGGGATGGTTGGTCATCGTTAAATTGCCAAAGCGGACACGAACTTTGTCGTTCTTTCTAACCACCAGCGGATCAATGCCCGGAAAGACACGGCTGTTCCAACTCCACAAATTGAAGTCGAGCATGGTCATGATCTTCGGCGTGTAGGCGCCAGGGTCAATGTCGTAAGCGTTGAGCAGGAATACAAAGTCACGGTCTACTTCGTCGATCAAAGGGTGCTTGCCCTTGGGGTGCGTAATCCAGAAACCCATCATGCCCATCGCCATTTGCGTCATTTCATCGGCGTGCGGGTGGTACATAAAGGTACCCGGGCGGCGCGCTACAAACTCGTACACAAAGGTTTTCCCGGAGGGGATAGCCGGTTGATTCAGGCCCGAAACACCATCCATGCCATTGGGTAAACGCTGACCATGCCAGTGCACACTGGTGTGCTCGGGTAGCTTATTGGTCACAAAAATACGGACACGATCGCCCTCCACCACCTCAATCGTAGGACCCGGCGATTGGCCGTTGTAGCCCCATAAATGCGCCTTGAAGCCCGGAGCCATTTCACGCACCACCGGCTCTGCCACCAAGTGAAACTCTTTCACTCCGTTATTCATGCGCCAGGGTAGTGTCCATCCGTTCAGGGTGACTACCGGGTTGTAAGGCCGACCCGTATTCGGTATCAGCGGCGGCATTGTGTCGGGCGTGGTTTGCAGCACCGGCTCGGGCAGCGCAGCCATTGCCACACGACTGACTGCCGCGGCGGCCACCGCCGTCGAAATAGCGCCGACTCCGGTCAAAAAATTACGTCGATTGTTCATAGTATTTTTCTTTGTGTTGTGAGGTCTGGTGGGGCATCAATGCCCCGCACTGTCAGCTGCGCTGCCGGTTGAGGCCATCATTGCGGTGGCGGTCGGTTTACCTATCATGGATGCACTGAGTGCAGCATCCGCCAACCAAAACTGTTGGTAGGTGTTGATGGCGCTCATGACGCTGTTGATTTGGTCGCGCGTATCTGCCAGCAACTCAAACACACCGATCAACATACCGTTGTAGCGCAGCGTGTTTTCCTCGGCCATGGCGCTACGTAGCGGAACAATTTCATCACGGTAGTGGCGTGCCACGTCATACGCGGTGCGGTAGGCAGAGTAGCTTTCGCGCAGCTGAGACGCCGCGTTGCGCACCGTACTTTCATACCGGTTAGCTGCCGCCAGGGTCTGGGCACTCAGAGTGTCGCGCTTGGCGTTACCCCAATCAAAAAGTGGCAAGCGTATGCCAATCTCATAACCTGATCGGTTCGCCTTGCTGCCATCCGCGTTGTCGAACACGGTGTCGTGGCGGATTCCGACCTCCACATCCACCAGGCTGGTGAGCAAATTGAGCCCTTGCGACTTGCCCATCATGTCCAGTTGCCCCCGTGCGAGTTGAACGTCCAGGCGCTGCTGTGCAGCCGCATCGCTGACCGACGTACTCGTGCGGTATTGGCTGGGCAAATCGGGTAGCCGGTCCGGCAATTGCAGGCTTTGGGCTTGTACATCCGTAAGACCCAACTGACGAATTAACTCCTCGCGGGTTGCCGTACGTGCATGCGCGGCAGCGGCGAGCTGGGCCGTGCTGTCGGCATAAAACACCTGCTGGCGTGCGCGCTGGAGCTTGTTGAAATTACCCACCAACTGCATGCGCCGCGCTAGCTCTGCGCTAGCCTGTGCACTCAGTTGAATCTTTTGGGCGTATTCCAACATCTGACCCGCAGCCACTGCGCGCACCCAAGCTTGGCGCACCTGCGTCACTTGGTCCACCACATTGGCAGTCAGTTGCACTTGCGCCTGCGCGACCTGACCTTTGGCGATGGAATATCGTTTCGGCAGAGTCAACACATCCAGCAAACCGAACGATAGCAAGCGCCCAATTTCCAATTCGTCTTTGAACGTCATACGTTCAAAGGTGAACATGGGATTGGCGATGCGCCCTCCCTGGTTTGCTGCTGCCATGTCCGCCCAGCTTTGGGCCAATAAAGTTTGTACTGCCGGGCTGTTGGCGAGCGCCAGCTGCACTGACCCATCAGCACTCAAGGGTTGGGCCAACAATTCTTGCGCCAGTTTCTCACGGGATAGTTGCTGCTCCCGCGTACGGCTCAGTGTCAGCTTTCCCGATGTAAATTCGCCCGCCTGGGTGTTGGTCGAATTGACAGCGTCATCAAAGTTAATCGAAGCACATCCAGTGAGCGCCACTGCGGCGACCACCCAACCGGTCCATTTGAAATTCTTGTGCATAGTGGTAGCCCTTACGGTTTGGGTTTCGTTGCACCACGTTCCGCAGCCGGGCTGGCGCCCGTGGTGGAAGGGTCCGGTTTTTGTTCAGGTTCTTGCGCCTCTTTGGCATATTGGCGCCAGCCACCCCGTCGCTGAACTTGGCGATTAGCTTCTTTCCAGTCAAGCGATTTGTCATCGCTGTAAGGCTTGTAATTGTCAAATACCGACGTAAAAGCAGGCAACACCGACCGTGGCGGCGCGGATTTTTGAACCTCAGGCGAATGCGTCTGTGCATCGGCGATACCGGATGCAAGCCATAGCGGTATCAGCCAAATAGCGGTTGCGTTTTTAATCATGGATTCCTCTCAAATTCATGGGACAGCGACAGCGCAGTCTTGCAAAGACAAGACTGCGTATCGGATGATGAATGGGTTGCACCCGGCGCTGCAGTGGCACGCACTACAACGCCATGCACGTCAAGCGCGAGGCGGCTTTTCGGGGTGACGGGGGGGGATGGCGTAGGCCAGCAACTGCGGCTCTACTAGCATAGCGCTGGGTAAAGCCACAACGGCGGGCGTGTGCAAGATGCTGGAAATTACTGCTGCACTACAACACGCAGAGCAGACCCCGCACTTATGTGTAACACCCGACCAGGTTGTATGGTCATCAGACGATGTATCCGTACTATCGCTCTGAGCGTGATGCTCAGAGGCAGCATGGTGACCTGTAGACCCCTGCATGTGAGTAGTCTGGCTGGTCCCCACGTTACAAAACTGCATGGAGACTGCGGCGATACCTTGAAAAGGCACCGTCCACATCAGCAAGCAGATCAGCAGGAAACGAATGCGCAACATTTGAGTCGGATTCTAGTCGTGGATTTAAGTTCCATGAAAAGCGGGCTAATTGGATCCCAGGGCTAGGCGCTGACGCAGCGCTACACCATTCAGGTAGGCCGCCGCTGCACCCGGGCTGGTATCCACAAGGCGCGGCACCACGCCCAGGCACGGGGCTTGGTGCCTGCGCTGCAACTCGTCACGCAGCGTGTCAACGTTAGCTTGCAAATGGGCCATGTTGGGGTCTACCGTATTGGCCACCCAGCCCGCCAGCGGCAGACCGCGGGCCCGAATAGCCTCGGCTGTCAGCAGCGCGTGGTTAATGCAACCCAGGCGCAAGCCCACCACCAGCACCACGGGGTAGCCCAAGGCCACGGCCAGATCTGCCGTGTCACCCTCGGGGCCGAGCGGTACACAAAAACCGCCCACGCCTTCCACCACCAGCACATCGCTGCGGGCCGCCAGCGCACGTGCCTGCTGCACCAGGGGTGCGAGTGCGATGGTGCGCCCTTCCAGCGCTGCAGCGATATGGGGCGCACAGGCGGCCTGAAATTGCAGTGGGCCTACCTCTTGTGCCGTCAAGGCCAAGGAGCTGGCGGCGCGCAGATTTTGTATGTCTTCATTGCCCCCCTGCGCATCCAGGCCCGCGGCCACCGGCTTAAAGCCTGCGCTGCGCCAGCCTTGCTGACCACACCAGTGCAGCAGGGCCGCGCTGATGTGTGTCTTGCCGACTTCGGTGTCGGTACCGGTAACAAACAGGCTAGGCATGCAGACTCCGGGCCGCACGCTGGGTCGCAACACTGAGCCCGTCCACCAGACGCTGCACGTCCTGCGCGGTATGGCTCGCACTCAGCACGATGCGCAGCCGCGCCGTGCCCACCGGTACGGTGGGCGGCCGAATGGCAGGCACCCACATGCCCTGGGCCTCCAGTGCCGCCGAGAGCGCCAACGCAGCATTATTTTCACCCACGATCAATGGCTGGATAGCCGTGGCCGAATCCGCCAATTGCCAGCCCAGGTGCGGATGTTCGGCGATCAGTGCTGCCAACTGCGTGCGCAACTGCGTGATCAGGCGCTGCAACTGGGCGCGGCGCTGCGTGCCTTCATCGCCCGCAATCAGGGCCAGGCTTGCGCTGACCGCGTGGGCCATGGCCGGTGGCGCTGCGGTGGTGTAGATGTAGGTGCGGGCGGTTTGCACCAGCCAGTCAATCACCGTGGGGTGAGCGGCCACAAAGGCCCCGGCCACACCCGCTGCCTTACCCAACGTGCCCATCACGATCAGGCGCTCACTGTGCAGGCCAAAGTGCGCCAGGCTGCCCTGGCCTTGGGGGCCCAGCACGCCAAAGCCATGCGCATCGTCCACCACCAGCCACGCGTCAAAACGCTCGGCCAAGGCCAATGTGGCCCGCAGGTCGGCCAGATCCCCGTCCATGCTGAACACCGCATCGGTCACGATCAGTTTGATGGGCGTGGTGCACTGGCCCAGCAAACGCTCCAGCGCCTCCAGATCGCAATGGGCGTAACGCTGCAGCGGAGCTTTGGAGAGGCGTACGCCGTCGATCAGCGAGGCGTGGTTCAGGTTGTCGGAAAAAACCGTGCTGCCTGGCCCGGCCAGCGCCGCGACCACAGCCAGATTAGCCATGTAGCCCGTGCAAAAGTACAGGGCCTGGGCGTTGGGAATGGTGGGGGCCATCCACGCGGCCAGTTCGGCCTCCAGCGTGGCATGGGGCCGGCTGTGGCCACTGACCAGGTGCGAGGCCCCGCTGCCTGCGCCAAAGCGCCGTGCACCTTCGGCCAACGCCTCGGTCAACACCGGGTGGTTGGCCAGGCCCAGGTAGTCATTGCTGCAAAAGGCCAGCAACTCGCGCGCCGGCTGGCCGGGGCGGGACACGTGCTGCAGCGGCGCGCAGGGCGACTCGGCGGTGCGGCGCTGGCGCGTCAGCGCCTGGTCGGCACGCTCACGCAGTTGGCGGTTCAGGTGGTCTATCAGCATCGTGGGGGGGTTGGTTCAAAACATCGTCCAGCGTAGCCATGACGCGTGCGGCCAGCCATTCGGACAGTGCCGCGTCCAGCAAATAAGGAGGTAGCAGGTACACGGTGCGGCCAATCGGGCGGATCAGCAACTCGCGCGCGCGGCCCGCCAGATGGAAGCGCTCGGCAAAGCGCGCACCGGCCAAGGGCTCAATCACGTCAAAGGCCCAGACCATGCCGAGGTGGCGAAAATTTTCGACCCGTGGGTCACTGCGTAGCGAGGCCAGGGCGGCGCTGAGCAGGGCGGCTTGCTGGCGGTTTTGCAGCAGCACATCGTCTTGCGCAAACCGGTCCAGCACGGCCAGGGCAGCGCGGCAGGCCAGGGCATTGCCGGTGTAGGAGTGGGAATGCAGAAATCCGCGCGCTACATCGTCGTCCAAAAAAGCTTCGTAGACGCTGTCGCGGGATAGCACCAGCGACAAAGGCAGGTAGCCGCCACTGATGCCCTTGGACAGGCACAGCAGGTCCGGCCACAACACCGGCTCGCCCGGCGCAGCAGCTTGTTCCATCGCAAAGAACGTACCGGTGCGGCCGCAGCCCACCGCAATTTCATCGGCAATCAACAGCACCTGGTACTGGTCGCACAGGGCCCGCGCCGCGCGCAAATAGCCAGGGTCGTGCATGGCCATGCCCGCAGCGCCTGGCGCGCGTCGGGCGACATGACCTGGTGCGAGCGCATCAACAGTGGGTCGTAGGCATCGCGAAAAATTTGCACATCCGTCACCGCCAGGGCACCCAGGGTCTCACCGTGGTAGCCCTGGCGCAGGCAGACAAATTCGCGCTTCTCTGGCAGTCCCCGGTTGCGCCAATGGTGAAACGCCATCTTCAGTGCGATCTCTACGGCCGAGGCACCATCGCTGGCAAAAAAGCAATGGCCCAGCACGCCGCCGGTGAGTGCGGACAAACGCTCCGCCAACTCCACCGCCGGAGCATGGGTGCAACCGGCCAGCATCACATGCGGCAGGGTGTCGAGTTGGTCCTTGATGGCGGCGTTGATGCGCGCATCGGCATGGCCAAACAAATTGACCCACCAGGAGCTGATGGTGTCGAAGTAGCGCTTGCCGTCTTCGTCAAACAGCCATACACCCTGCCCGCGCGTGATGGCCAGTGGCGGCACCTGGGCAGCGCGCTGCATTTGCGTGCAGGGGTGCCAAACGCTGGCTAGGCTGCGCGCAACCAGAGATGCAGACATACGAAAAATGGGACTGGGCAGAATGCGGCTGAAAGCGCTGGGCTCAGGCCGTCAGGCGCGTCAGCGCTTCCTGGTATTTAGCCGCCGTCTTGGCGATCACCTCATTCGGCACGCGCGGTGCGGGCGGAGTTTTGGTCCAGGGTTTACCGTCCACCAGCGCGGCTTCCAGCCAGTCGCGCACAAACTGCTTGTCGTAGCTCGGCGGGTTGGTACCCACTTGGTAACTTTCTTGCGGCCAATAGCGGCTGGAGTCGGGGGTCAGCACCTCGTCCATCAGCACCAGGGTGCCGTCTTTGTCCAGGCCAAACTCGAATTTGGTGTCGGCAATGATGATGCCCTTGGTCAGCGCAAACGCGGCCGCGGTCTTGTAGATCTGGATACTGATGTCACGAATCCGCGTGGCCAGATCCAGGCCAATCATTTCGACGGTTTTCTCAAACGTGATGTTCTCGTCATGGTCGCCCACTGCAGCCTTGGCGGCGGGCGTGTAGATGGGCTCGGGCAACTGGCTGGCGTTTTGTAAACCGGCGGGTAGCTTCACCCCGCACACGGCGCCGTTCTCCTGGTATTCCTTCCAGCCGCTGCCCGCCAAGTAGCCGCGCACCACGGCCTCCACGGGGATGGGTTTGAGGCGTTTGACCAGCATGGAGCGGCCGGTGACTTGGGCCACTTCCTCAGGCAACACCACGCTTTCAGGCGCTTCGCCGGTCAGGTGGTTGGGACAGATATCGGCCCCGCTTTTACCCAGTTTTTCAAACCAGAACAGGGCCATTTGCGTCAGCAACACGCCCTTGCCCGGAATTGGCTCGCCCATGATCACGTCAAATGCGCTCAAGCGATCGCTCGCCACCATCAAGATGCGGTCATCGCCCACGGCGTAGTTGTCGCGCACCTTGCCACGCGCAAGCAAGGGAAGGGACAGAGTAGAGGTGTGCAAGGCAACAGAAGTCATGGTATCCAACAAGAAAAAAGGCTTCGCCCCCCACATAGGAAGCGAAGCCTTGGATTATCGCTAGTAACGCGGAGTGCAATATTTACTGGACTACTTGGGCTAACTCACCACGGGCGTACTGCCCAGCTACCACCTGCAGGCTGTGGCCCTTGATGCCAGCGGCCTGGCCTTCGCAGCCAAACTGGATGTAGCGCTGCTTGCACAACTGTTTGGCTGCTTCGCGCGCGGGTTTGAGCCATTCGCGGGCGTCAAACTTATCCGGGTTCTCAAACAGAAACTTGCGCACCGCGCCGGTCATGGCCATGCGGATGTCGGTGTCGATATTGACCTTGCGCACACCAAACGGAATGGCGCGCTGCACCTCTTCCACGGGCACGCCCCAGGTTTGGGCCATCTTGCCGCCGTACTGGTTGATCTCGGCCAGTAGTTCCTGGGGCACGGCGCTGGAGCCGTGCATCACCAAGTGGGTGTTGGGGATGCGGGCGTGGATTTCCTTGATGCGCTCAATGGCCAGAATGTCACCGGTGGGCTGGCGCGTGAACTTGTAGGCGCCGTGGCTGGTACCAATGGCAATCGCCAGGGCATCCAGCTGGGTACGCTTCACAAAATCGGCGGCTTCTTCGGGGTCGGTTAGCAGTTGCTCGCGGGTCATGGTGGCGTCGGTGCCGTGGCCGTCTTCCTTGTCGCCTTTCATGGTCTCCAGCGAGCCCAAGCAGCCCAGTTCACCTTCCACTGTTACGCCCAGTTTGTGGGCCATGTCCACTACCTTGCGGGTGACTTCAACGTTGTACTCGTAACTGGCGATGGTCTTGCCATCAGCTTCCAGCGAGCCGTCCATCATCACCGAGCTAAAGCCTAAATCGATAGCACCCTGGCAAACCGCTGGGCTCTGGCCATGGTCCTGGTGCATGACGACGGGGATAGACGGATAGCTTTCCACCGCGGCCTGGATCAGGTACTTGAGAAAGTGTTCACCCGCGTATTTGCGGGCACCGGCGCTGGCCTGCATGATCACGGGAGCGCCAGTCTCCTTAGCAGCTTCCATGATGGCCTGGACTTGCTCCAGGTTGTTGACGTTGAACGCAGGAATCGCGTAGTTTTGGACCGCAGCGTGGTCCAGAAGCTCACGCATAGAAACGAGTGCCATGATGAAATCCCAAGGAAGTTAAAAACCTGCCGCGGTCCGCCATTTTTGGTAACCGCTTGGTAACTTGTACCGACGCAGGATTCTAACTGCCGAGGGAAAACCCGAATTTGCCGCACAAAGACAAATCCGCGCTGGGCCGCCCCAAGCGGATTTAGCCCCCTCGGGGGGCAGCGACCCGCGCAGCGGCGGAGCGTGGGGGCTCTACTCCACGCGGCAAATCTTCAGCATATTGGTTCCGCCCGGCGCACCCATGGGTTCGCCGCAGGTGATCGCGTAAATGTCACCTTTTTGCACAATGCCGCGGACCTTCAAATGGCGTTCGGCTTCCATCAGCGCAGTATCACGGTCGCTGCTGGAGTCCATCAAAAGGGGACGCACATTGCGGTACATCGTCATCTTGCGCTGCGTTGCAACGCGTGGCGTCAAAGCGTAGATGGGCACGTGCACGAGGTGGCGGCTCATCCACAGCGCCGTGCTGCCGCTATCGGTCATTGCGACAATGGCTTTGGCATCGAGGTGGTGCGCAGTGAACAGCGCGCCCATTGCAATCGATTGGTCGATGCGGGTGAAGGTCTTACCGGTGAAATCAGCGTCCAACTTGACGTACTCACCGCCTTCAGCCGCCAGGCAAATCTTGGCCATCTCAATCACGGTTTCGAGCGGGTATTTGCCTGCGGCCGTTTCAGCCGACAGCATTACAGCATCCGTGCCGTCCAGCACCGCGTTGGCCACGTCACTGACCTCCGCGCGCGTGGGCACCGGGTTGGTGATCATGGACTCCATCATCTGCGTGGCGGTGATGACGAATTTGTCGTGCTCACGAGCCAGCTTGATCATGCGTTTTTGCAGCGCGGGCACCACGGCGTTACCGACCTCAACGGCCAAGTCGCCGCGGGCCACCATGATGCCATCGCTGGCAAGCAAAATCTCTTCTAGGCGGGGAATCGCTTCGGCACGCTCGATCTTGGCAATCAGCCCGGGCTTGTGGTTGTATTCGGCCGCGGCTACGTTGCACAACTGGCGCGCCATTTCCATGTCAGTGGCGTTCTTAGGGAAGCTGACCGCGACGTAATCGGCCTGGAAACTCATCGCGGTGCGAATGTCATCCATATCCTTGGCGGTCAGCGCGGGAGCGGTCAGTCCGCCGCCCTGTTTGTTGATGCCCTTGTTGTTGGACAACTCACCGCCGAGCTTGACAGTGGTGTGCACCGCATCGCCTTTGACGGCGTCCACGATGATGACAATCAGACCATCGTTTAACAGCAGTACATCACCCGCCTTCACTTCATTGGGTAGTGACTTGTAGTCCAGGCCAACGGCGTCGATGTCACCCAGTTCCGTACGGGCAGCATCGAGCACAAATTTTTGGCCAGGCTGCAAAAACACTTTGCCTTCAGAAAACTTGCCGACGCGGATCTTAGGACCTTGCAGATCAGCCATGATGGCCACTTCGCGGCCCGCGCGCTGCGCCGCTTCGCGCACCATGCGGGCCCGGTCAATATGGTCTTGCGCCTTGCCGTGGCTGAAGTTGAGCCGCACCACATTCACACCGGCGCGGATCAGTTGCTCCAGCATGGCGGGATCGCTGGATGCGGGGCCAAGGGTGGCGACGATTTTGGTGGCGCGACGGGGCATGGAACGGTCTCCTTTTGATTAGACGTCGATTCTCACACGGTTGCACCTGGGGCAGTTACAGCGCAGGATCAGCTTTGCGCTCGGCGGGCCAGGATCTCAAATGCCGGCAGAGTCTTGCCTTCCAGCACTTCGAGGAAGGCGCCGCCACCGGTGCTGATGTAACCCACTTGTTTCTCGATGCCGTATTTGGCAATCGCGGCCAACGTGTCGCCACCACCGGCAATGCTGAAGGCGCTGGATTCGGCAATTGCTTTCGCAATCACTTTGGTGCCGTTTTCAAACGCGGCAAATTCAAACACGCCGACCGGGCCATTCCAGACGATGGTGCCGGCTTTCTTCAACTGGTCGGCCAGGGCCTGCGCTGTCTCTGGGCCAATGTCCAGAATCAGATCGTCATCGGCCACATTCGTGGCGGCTTTCACGGTGGCTACCGCATCGGCAGAGAATGTCTTGGCCGTCACCACATCGGTAGGAATCGGCACCGCAGCGCCGCGCGCTTTCATCGCTTCAATCACGGCCTTGGCCTGGTCCAGCAAATCGGGTTCGGCAAGGCTTTTGCCAATTTTCAGACCGGCAGCGAGCATGAACGTGTTGGCAATGCCGCCGCCCACGATCAATTGATCCACGTTGTCGGCCAGGCTCTTCAGAATGGTCAGCTTGGTGGATACCTTGGAACCGGCCACGATGGCGACCAGCGGGCGCTTGGGCGCCAGCAGCGCCTTGGTGATGGCATCCATTTCCGCGGCCAAGAGCGGGCCAGCGCAGGCAATGGGGGCGAACTGGGCGATGCCGTAGGTGGAGGCTTCAGCGCGGTGGGCGGTGCCAAAGGCGTCGTGTACAAAGATGTCACACAGCGCGGCCATTTTCTTGGCCAACGCTTCGTTGTTCTTTTTCTCACCCTTGTTGACGCGGCAGTTTTCCAGCATCACCAACTGACCGGGTTTCACGTCCACGCCGTCAATCCAGTTGGCAACCACGGATATCTCACGGCCCATCAGCTCGCCCATACGCTTGGCCACCGGAGTCAGCGAATCGGCGGTCTTCAATTCGCCCTCAGTGGGGCGGCCCAAGTGGCTGGTCACCATCACCGCCGCACCGGCGTCCAACGCCATCTGGATGCAAGGCACGCTGGCGCGCACGCGGGTGTCTTCGGTGATATTGCCCGCATCGTCTTGCGGCACGTTCAGGTCGGCACGGATGAACACGCGCTTACCGGCCACTTGGCCCTTAGCGCACAAATCGGAGAAACGAATGACATTCATGGAGCAGCCCTGTTCAAAAAATTGTTCGAATTGTAGGTGGGTGGGGGTCGGCTTATTACGTACCAGTGCCAGCGAGGGAGCATGCCTTTTGCTACGTGTCCCCCGGGCCCTGCGGGCCCTCCTCCTTTACCTCCGCAAAAGGCATGCCCCCTCACTGCCACTGGGGAGCTGAGTAAGCGAAGCGCAAAGACATTTCAATGCAGCGAGGCACGGCGACTCTGCGCAAGAGCAGTCGGGTTGTGTGTTTTGCGCAGGTCAAGGAGGAGCTCGCACAGCGGGCGGGGGACACGGAGCAAAACGCATAGCTCGACTGCTCCGCCACCGCCCACAACAGTCAAACCCGCCCTACCAGCCCAGCCCGATATGCAAAGGCAAATACACCAACATCCCCACCACGATAGTCCCCAGCACCGCCTGGCCTTTGCCACCCGTGGCAAAGTAATACGCGGCTCCGGCGGCTGCCGAGAACAAGCGCGCATCCTGCCAAGTTGTCACCAAATGGCCTTGCACCATCACCACCTCGGGTAACACCACAGCTGACAGCGCGGCGATGGGTGCATACTGCAAACCGCATTGTGCCCACCGAGGCAAATGCCAAGGTTTACTGCTGATGAAAAAGAAACTACGTGTCACCACGGTCACCAGCGCCAATCCCACGATCACGCCCAACGTCCAGATATCGGTCTGGTTCATGGTTGTTCCCCTGGCAGCGCGGCTGGTGGCGCCTTGAGTTGTTCCAATACCAAGCACAGCGCCACGGCTGCAGCAATTGCGGTGACGATATTGAGCTTGTAAGGCAGCGCGAAAGCTGCCACTGCAGCCATGGCGGCAACACCGGCCGACACTCGTCGCAGCGGGCTGGTGGCCAAGGAGCAGCCTACGCCTATCAACGCCAGAATGCCTGCAAAGCCCAGCCCCCAGTGCGTAGGTATCGAGTGCGCTAGCGCTATGCCCAGCAGACTCATGGTCTGCCAGCTCGCCCAGTTGAACAGACTGCCGCCATTCAGATACGCCAGCTCGTTGATGCGGCCCTCTTGGTCAGTTGCCGGCTGCGGGAAACGTTGGGTAAACATCACGTAGCTCATATCCGCCGTCAGGTAGCCGTTGAACAGGCGCCAGCGCAGTGGTAATTCCATCAAGTAGCCGCGCAGATGCGCGCTGAACACGACAAAGCGCAAGTTCACACAAAAGGCGGTTGCCAAAATCACCCATGCGGGCGCACCCGCTGCAATCAACGGCATAGACGCCAATTGCGAGCTCCCGGCAAACACCAGAAGACTCATTGCAACGGCCTCGAAGGCGCTCATACCGGAGTTGACCATAGCCACGCCGGTCATCAGCCCCCAGGCCGCCAAGCCGGGCGACACCGCGGCCATTTCGCGCATGCCGCGCTTGAACTCCGGGTGCTGCCACCAGGCGCGCCAGTCGTGCATCACACCAAAACCTGCCCAACATGCAGCGGGTGGCCGCGCAGGAACTCCGCCACCGGCAATCGCTTACCACCGGGGCGTTGCAACTCCGTGATGTTCACTATGGAATTCATAGCAGCTACCGCAATGAATTCGTGGGCCACAGCCACTATTTGCCCAAAATCGGCGCTAGGAGAACCTGTGGAAGCCGTTGCGCCCCAAATCTTCAAAACTTCGCCGTTGATAGTCGTAGTAGCCGCTGGGAACGGGTTGAACGCCCGCACGCGGCGCACAATTCGGGCGGCGTCTTGGCTCCAATCAATGGCAGCTTCGCTTTTGTCGATTTTGTGGGCGTAGGTGACGCCTTCTTCGGGTTGGCGCTTAGGGTTCAGGCGGCCTGATGCGGCCAAGTCCAGCGCCTGCACAACAAGGTCGGCACCCAAATTCGCAAGCTCGTCGTGCAAGCTGCCCGTGGTAGCGGACTCGCTGATGCGAACAGTGTGCGTGAGCAGCATGTCGCCAGTGTCTAGTCCCACGTCCATTTGCATGATGGTGACACCCGTTTCAGTGTCACCCGCTTCGATGGCACGGTGGATAGGTGCCGCGCCGCGCCACCGAGGTAGCAAGGAGCCATGAATGTTGAGGCAACCGAATTTTGGAGCGGCTTGCATGTCTTCCAGTATCCATTGAGGCAGTATGAGCCCATAGGCGGCCACCACCATCACATCGGCTTGGGCATCGGCGATGGTCTGGCGTGCTGCGGCCGCGTCCTCGGGGTATTTACCATCCAGACGCAGACTGCGCGGCTGGGTCACGGGCATGCGGTGCTGCAGCGCGAATTCTTTCACCGCACAGGGGTGCAGCTTCATGCCGCGACCTGACGGGCGGTCCGGCTGGGTCAACACCAGCGCGATGGTGTGGCCGCTGGCGTGCAAACGCTCCAGCGCAATGCGGGCAAACTCGGGCGTGCCCGCAAAGATGACTCTCATAGTCTCCTCAACGGGCGTCCTCGCGGCGGGCCTTGATCATTTTGGATTTGATTCGGTTGCGCTTGAGCGGCGACAAATACTCCACAAATACCTTGCCCAGCAGGTGGTCCATCTCATGCTGGATGCACACGGCTAGCAGCGCGTCGGCTTCGATGACGCGCGCCTGTCCACTCAGGTCCTGGGCCTTGCAGTGCACGGCATCAAAACGCTCCACGCCATCGTAAATGCCAGGTACCGACAGGCAGCCTTCTTCGTTCAAATGGGTAGCTGGGCTGGTCCACACCAACTCGGGGTTGATCAGCACCATGGGCTGGTCGCGCTCTTCGGATACATCGATCACGATCAAGCGCTCATGCACATCGACCTGCGTGGCCGCCAGGCCGATGCCTTTGGCGTCGTACATGGTTTCAAGCATGTCGGCGACCAGGATTTTGAGGCGATCATCAAAAGCCGTGATGGGTTTAGCCACCGTGTGCAGCTTGGGATCGGGGTAACAAAGTATAGGAAGGAGGGCCATTTTTCAATCGTAGGGATGCCAGGGTTCGGGCACGCAGCCTGAGGAACTGTCCCGCAAAGTTCTGGATATGTGGCTATTTTCGCCACTTTTCGCGCTTCGCGTTGCGCCTTGATACTAAAAACGTTGCCGAATCAAGGGCTTGAGCGCAAAATCGCGCGTAAATTATCAAGATCCAACTTCTGCTCCGCAGCACGATATGACGACACACACGATGGCGAAATCTTCCTGGGCGCTGGCTTTTGCGGCCGCAATGGCTTCGGTCTTGGGCGCTGCGCCCGTGGCTGCGCAAAATTTCCCGATCACCGCAGGACAGCGGGACACCGCTAACCAGGTAGCCCAAAAAGGCGTGCCGCTCTCCGATCTGGCTGCAAATGCCCCGGACAGCTACACCGTCAAATCCGGCGATACGTTGTGGGCGATTTCCAAAATCTTCTTGAAAAGCCCATGGCGTTGGCCAGAACTGTGGGGCATGAACCTCACTCAGATTAAAAACCCCCATCTTATTTACCCAGGCCAAGTGTTAATTTTGGAGCGCAGCAACGGCATGGCCACGCTGCGCGTGGCGGGTGACCAAGCGGCTTCCGCAGATCAGCCCGGCAATACCGTGCGCGTGTCGCCCCGCACCCGCTACGAGGCGCTGTCTGACATCGGTCTGCCTACGCTCAAAGCCAGCGCCATCGAGCCTTTTCTGGCGGAACCCGTGGTGGTGGATGAGACCGAACTGAATCAGGCGCCGCGCATTGTGTCAACGCAGGAAGGGCGCGTGCTACTGACGCGTGGCAACCGTGCCTATGCTCGCGGCCCGGTGAGCGCTCCGTTAATGGACGACCAAGCGCGTCAAAAACAATACCGCGTGTTTCGCAATGCAACACCGCTCAAAGACCCTGTAACGGGCGAGGTGCTGGGCTTTGAGGCGCAGTACGTTGGTAAGGCCACCTTGATTCGCGGCGAAACTACCACCCAAGTGGAGGGCAAAGGCAAAACCGAGAGCGCTATTGTCCCTGCCACCATTGACATCATTGCGGCTAAAGAAGAGATGCGCGTGGGTGATCGCTTACTGCCCGAGCCGCCGCGCCAATTGCAATCCTACACGCCGCATGCCCCGTCTGGCACGGTAAATGGTCGTATCGTTTCCGTCTACGGTAGCGCCGTGGTGAATGCTGCGCAAAACCAGGTCGTTGCCATTAATCGAGGTACCCGCGACGGCATGGAAGTTGGTCACGTGATGGCCATCGTGAAAGACGGTGAACGCGTTATAGACAAGTCAGACCCAGCCCGCCCCCTGATGAAACTGCCCGATGAGCGCAACGGCCTGTTGATGGTATTCCGCACCTTTGACCGCGTGTCCTACGCGCTCATCCTTGAAATCACCGATAGCGTTCGCGTAGGCGATCGCCTGATTAACCCCCGCTGATAAGCCGCTCACGCGCCGTATGCCCTTAGAGCGCGATGAATTGGCGGGTTGGTTGCGCTTGGCGTTGACGCCTGGCGTTGGCGATTTAACAGCGCGCAAACTGTTGACCGCGTTTGGCCTGCCACCACGGATATTCGAGCAGTCCATGTCCGCTCTGCGAGCGTGCGCCAGTGCCAAGCAGGCGGCAGCTTTGCAGCAGGAACCGGTTGAACTGGCCGCGCTACTGGACACCACCTGGCAATGGCTGCAAGCCGACCCGGCATCGCGCAGGGTGCTCACCCTGGGCGACCCTCACTATCCGGCGTCTTTGCTAGAGATGGAAGACCCGCCTCTGATGCTTTACGGCATTGGAGCTGCGCAGCTGTGGACCGGCGACCGTTTGCCTTTGACACCAGAACACTCCGTGGCAGTGGTGGGTAGCCGCAATCCGACCGCCCAAGGGGCCGCTAATGCCCAGCAATTCTCGCAAGCCTTGGCGCAGGCTGGGCTCACCATTGTTTCCGGGCTGGCACTGGGCGTAGATGGAGCAGCCCACGCGGGGGCCATAGAAGGCGCCGCTGCGGACCAGGTTGCGACGGTCGCGATTGTCGGCACTGGACTGGACCGGGTGTATCCGCGCCAACACCGGGACCTAGCCCACCGCATTGCGCAACGCGGATTGATCCTGAGCGAATATCCGCTGGGGACTCCGCCCTTGTCTGCCAATTTCCCCAAGCGCAATCGCATCATTGCCGGTCTCACCCGTGGCACCCTTGTGGTGGAGGCGGCACTGAAGTCGGGCTCGCTCATCACGGCAAGGTTAGCCGTCGAGCAGGGCAAGGATGTCTTCGCCATTCCAGGCTCCATCCACTCTACGCAAGCCCGGGGTTGCCATGCCTTGATCAAGCAAGGTGCGAAGCTAGTGGAGAGCGCAGAGGACATTTTGGAAGAACTGATGCCAGCGTTCAGCGCACAAAGTTCTAGGACGCAGACTTTGGACGACGACGAGGGTATGGACGCGTTTGTCGATGACGCCGATGACCCACTGTGGTCGGCTCTGGGCTTTGACCCCGTAGGACTTGATGCGCTGCTAGCTCGTACGGGAATGGACACGCCCAGCCTGCAAGTGCGCCTTATGGAGTTGGAACTGGAGGGTCGAGTATCACGCCTACCTGGAGGCTTGTTTCAACGCCTGGTGCAGAGCTGAGTCGGCCGTGGCCGGATAGCAAACCGCGGAAAAGCGGGGCAAGTCCATCCGGATTTTTTCTGCCGGTTTTTCTGCGCTATATTGCCGACATGTTTGAAGTGCTTGTCTTCGTTTACGAAAATTACTACGCTGGCGAAAACTACCCGGAGCCTGCGCTTCTGGAACGCAGGCTCAATGCCGTCGGCTTCGCGTCCGACGAAATTGAGGATGCGCTCGCCTGGCTTCAGGGGCTCAATACGGCGGCGCGTGGCTCACACGGCTTTGCCGGGCCCAGGCCGCAAACCCCACCGGAACCTTGGTTCCGCGCGCCGCAGCCCACCAGCATCCGCTTTTACTCGCCGGCCGAGCAACGGCACTTAGGTACCCAGTGCTTGGGTTATTTGAGTTTTCTGGAATCTGCAGGTGTGTTGCCTGCGCCGATGCGGGAAGTCGTGGTGGACCGCGCCATGGCTGCGCCGGGCAACCCGGTCACTTTGGACGACCTGAAAACCATGGTGCTGATGGTGTTCTGGAGCTTTGGCCAAGAACCCGATGCGTTGCTGCTCGACGAGCTGTGTGACGACAGCGAAGACCGATTGGCCCATTAAGGGCTGCGGCCCGCAGGCGATCAGGCCAATATCCGCTCTGGATTGGCTTCCAGCTTGGTCAATGCATCGCGGGTTGCGCGTACGGTCAAGCCTTCTTCTTCCTGCGGTAGCAGCAAGCCGGCTTGCAAGTAAGCCGCCAACCGACCCGCCTGAATCAAAAAACTCTTGCCGGATGACGATGCAAACAAATTCAAATGCTTGCGGTCACTACGCCAGGAAAATTGCACATGGTTGATTTGCTTGTTGTGATCGAGCGTGAACCACGAGCCCACCTGCAACTCTTGCGCCCAGGCCAGCATGGCAGCAGTCGGTTTGGATCCTCCGTTGGCCACCACCTCAATCGCCGACGCGTCAATACCCAGCATCATTTCAATGCTTTCGGCGTCCAATGGCAAGTCACCCAAACCGTCTTCAGACACAAAATCTTCCAAATTACCCAAGCGCTGTGCCATCGCATCAATCTTGGCTTGCGGAATGGCCTGCGTCTTGGAAAGAAAGGCGTCCGCCAACGTGTCGCTAACTTTCTTAATGTGTGCTTCCTGCTCTGAAGGCGGCATGGCCAGCAAGGTCATGCCTGAGCGCAAGCGCAGCAACAAATTGGGCAACTCCTGAATCACTTTGGCACGATCTGCCCGGTTGGGCTTGGCGCTGGCAGCCCACACCAAATCGGTCGCTGATTTCTTCAGTGTCAGGGTATCAGCATGCTGCGGACCTTTACGCACTGCAGCCACCGCCAGCACTTCGGCCCACACCTTGAACAGGTAGTCACGAATTTCATCGCGCACTGGCATGTCCTTGAGCATGTTGCGCATCTCAATGGTGTACTGAATGGCCAGTGTTTCTTTTTGCTCGACCTGCTGGGCTACGCTCACCACCTTCTGGTTGCTTCCTTGTTCGGTCAGGTACTTACCCAGGAATTTCTGAAATTCTTCGTAGACGATCTGATAGACCTTTTTACCAGTCTCTGGATACTGCTCAATGACCTGGACGATGCGCTTTATCTCCAGCTCCATGGCATTTCCCTGGACCCCGGCCGAATCAAAACCCATCACGCACGACCCCATGCGGTCGATTAATAAACGCGCCGGGTGGGTCGTGGTGCCAAAGAACTCGGAATCTTCCAGCGCCAGCCGCAATACCGGCATTTGCAAACGCGCAAACCAGACCCGAATACCGGGCGGTATACGCTCTTCCGCCAAAATAGCCTGGAACATCAGGGCCACGATTTCAATGGTGGCCTTTTCTCCCTTGGTTTCGGCTTTCTTCTTCAGTTCATCGGATTTCTCGCGCAGATTACCAGCCACGCGGGCCACACCAGCAGGACTGTAGTCCTCATACATCGTGCCGCCCGACGCGTACATCTCTTGCCCGGGCTGCGGCGGAGCGATGGCCGCCGCCAATGCAGCGGAGCGAGGTTGTTGCTGGTGGGCAGCACCTACAAAATCGCCACCGCCATGGCTGACAAACAGTCGCCGAATCTGTCCGATCACGCCATGCGCCCGACTACGCGCCCGTGCAAGGGGCGTGTTAGATGTCATCATGCGGGTTTCATCTAGCGCACCATAAGCCTGTCCAGGTCGACTTTGGCCGCCGGCAGCCTGCTTCCAAAAAGGCGTAGGGGCAGAAGATCCAGCACCGGATGCAGGGCCAACGCTGTCTCCACCTCCCTGTGACTCAACCCCTTGACGGCTGCCCCAGCCCAGACGGCCACCAAAAAAACCCCCTTGCGCGCGCGCGGCCTGCGGCCCTGCCGCACCACCACCCGACTCCGCAGGAGAGCCACCGCCGCTGCCCGCGTCTTGGTGAGGGGCCTGACCCTGTGAGGGATATGTACCTTGGCTGGCGTAGCCACCCTGCGGCTGCTGCGCTGGGTAGCCGCCCTGTTGGGCATACGGATTACCGTACCCACTGGGTCCACCATCGGCTCCTGGTGGTGCCTCAGCGGGTATGGGTTGTGCGTTGGGCGCTTGTGGTGGGCGTGCCGACGCTGGGCGCCGAACGGGAGCTTTGACCCGATCTTTCAGCTCGATCACGGGCATCACACCCTTTTTGACCATCACCTCATTGGCATCGGCATAAGCGGCTTTCAAGCGTTCGATGAGCAGCTTTTGAACCACATCGCTGACCATTGGCCAGGAGTCGCCCGACATACCCGTCTTGGCCCACTGCTCAATCATCAAGTGGACCAGTACCTCAGGGCGAAACAGGTCACCACCGTCCAGCTCGTCGATGCTTTCCAGAAATTGAACCCGAACGCGTAAGTCCTCCAGCTCGCTGTGAACCTTCTCAGCCACAGCCAAGACCATGCGCGAAGCCAGAATTTTGTTCTCCACTACATCGGTACCCACCAACTCCAGGCTATTGGCGGATTCCTTGGCCGCAGCGGCAGCCGTCTTGCGGCTCTTCATCGGATCTAGACAATCGCGCCAAGTGGTCCTTGTGCCGTCTACCCACAGCGGACGGTACTTTTTGTAAGCCATCCAAACATCCCGCCGACTCTGGCTTTCACGAGCGCTTGCGGGCTCGTCCATCAAAGTCGTCAACTGGGTATCGACAGCTGCGCCGATCTCCACCATGGCTTTTCCAGCCTCACCAAGAAAGCGCTCGCGCAACGCGCGAGTGAACTTCAACCGGGGATTGATGGGGGGGGAAGTCGCCATAGGGAGTCAGTCGACGATCAAACCGTGGCGCCCGCGTTGGGGTCGTTCGGGTCTTCGTCTTTTTTAACTGCGCCCGGGATCAGATCCTCGCGCTGGATACCCAGCCACATGGCAATCGCTGCAGCCACAAAAACCGAGGAGTAAATGCCAAACAAAATACCAATCGTCAATGCCAGCGCAAAGTAGTGCAATGTAGCGCCACCGAACACCAGCATGGACAACACCATTAGCTGGGTAGAGCCGTGGGTAATGATGGTGCGGCTGATGGTGGATGTGATCGCGTTGTCAATGATCTCTTCGGCATTCATCTTGCGGTAGCGGCGGAAGTTCTCGCGAATCCGGTCAAAAATCACCACGGATTCGTTCACCGAGTACCCTAAGACCGCCAGCACCGCAGCCAACACGGGCAAAGAGAACTCCCATTGAAAGAAGGCAAAAAACCCCAAGATAATGATCACGTCATGCAAATTGGCAATGATGGCAGCAACTGCAAACTTCCACTCAAAGCGGATGGCGAGGTACAGCATGATTCCAATCACCACGAAGGCCAGCGCCTTGAGTCCATCCGCAGCCAGCTCATCCCCCACCTGGGGGCCCACAAATTCACTGCGACGCAAACTGGCGGAAGCATCGCCCCCTTTCAAGGAGGCCATAACCCGCTCTGTCTGTTGGCCAGACGTGCTGCCCTTTTGGACAGGCATGCGAATCAAAACATCTTGCGCAGAGCCAAAGTTTTGCACCTGCACGTCATTAAGACCCAATGTCGCAATTTGACTGCGCACGGCATTCAGATCTGCGGGTTGGGAGTAGCTCACTTCCATGAGCGTGCCGCCGGTGAACTCCACCGACAGATGCAAGCCGCGAGAGAACAAGAAAAATACGGCCGCCAGGAAGGTGACGAACGAAATAATATTGAACAACAGCGCATTCCGCATGAACGGAATGTCGCGGCGTATTTTGAAAAATTCCATGCCTGTTCCCTTTAGTTTGTCGTGACCTGATTGCCGGAATCAGGACGCCAAACCGTCCCTATAGACACTGTTTTGAGCTTCTTTTGACGACCGTACCACAAATTTATCACGCCACGCGAGAAGAAAACGCCAGAAAACATACTGGTCAGGATCCCCAAGCAGTGAACCACCGCAAATCCGCGCACGGGGCCCGACCCAAAGGCCAGCAGGGCCATACCCGCAATCAGTGTAGTGACGTTCGAATCGATGATGGTTGCCCAGGCACGGTCGTAACCGGCATGGATAGCCGCCTGCGGCGACGCGCCATTGCGCAGCTCCTCCCGCACCCGCTCGTTGATCAGCACATTGGCGTCGATCGCCATACCCAACACCAGTGCCATGGCCGCCATGCCCGGCAGCGTCAGCGTGGCCTGCAACATGGACAACACGGCCACTAGTAACAGCAAGTTGAAAGCCAAGGCGATACTTGAAATAACGCCAAACAGCATGTAGTAAGAGCACATGAAAACTGCGACTGCGGCAAAACCCCACGTTACGCTGTTGAATCCCTTGGCAATGTTTTCGGCACCCAAGCTGGGACCAATGGTGCGCTCTTCGATAATTTCCATGGGCGCGGCCAGCGACCCAGCACGCAGCAGGAGCGCCAAGTCATTGGCTTCGGCGACCGTCATGGAGCCTGAAATCTGGAAACGGTTACCGAGTTCGCCCTGGATCACCGGCGCAGTCAACACTTCACCCTTACCCTTTTCAAACAGCACGATGGCCATGCGTTTCTTCAGATTTTCTCGGCTGACGTCGCGCATGATGCGACCGCCCTTGGCGTCCACAGTCAAGTCAACCTTGGGCTGCTGAGTTTGTGAGTCAAAACCGGGTTGCGCATCGGTCAAGCTGTCGCCCGCCAAAATGACTTGCTTTTTGACGATAACCACACGGCCATCACGCTCTAAAAAGCGCTCGGAGCCAAACGGCACGACACCCGCATTCAGCTCCGCGGCACGGCCGTCCGAGCTGTCATCGACCAGACGCAATTCCAGTGTGGCGGTACGGCCGATCAGATCTTTGGCACGCGCCACGTCTTGGATACCTGGCAACTGCACCACGATGCGGTCCAGGCCCTGCTGTTGAATCACAGGCTCGGCTACGCCCAACTCATTGATTCGGTTATGCAGGGTGGTAATGTTCTGTTTGACGGCTTGCTCTTGCACTGCACGCGCAGAAACTGGCTTGATGGACGCGACCAATTTGAAGTTGCCGCCCTCCGTCGAGTCCACTGTCAACAAATCAGGGAACTGATCCAAAACGACGCGCTTGGCCTTTTCCATTTCAGCCACATCACCAAAACGGATATCAATGGTTTGACCATTGCGCGAGATACCACTGTGGCGCACGGTCTTTTCACGCAACACCAAACGCAGGTCACCGGCAAGCGACTCTGCCTTTTTAGACAGCGCAGCCTGCATATCGACCTGCAGCATGAAGTGCACGCCACCGCGCAAGTCCAAGCCCAAGTACATGGGCGACGCATGCAGCGCTTTGAGCCATTCGGGCGAGCGGGACAGAAGGTTCAAAGCCACCACGTAACCCGAATTTCCTACGTCGGGATTGAGCGCTTTCTGAATTGCGTCCTTGGCCCTGCTTTGCACATCAACGCTTGCAAAGCGTACCTTGATGGAACTCCCCTCCAGTGCCACGGGTCCATCGGTTACCAGCGCCACTGCCTTCAGGGCCTGCTCAACGGTGGCTACGATAGAGGTATCCAGCTTGACCGAAGCACGGGCCGCCGACACCTGAACAGCCGGGGATTCACCAAAAAAATTGGGCAAGGCATACAACCCCGCTACGACCAGCGCGATCACTAAGATCACGTATTTCCAAACGGGGTAACGATTCATGTTCGCGCTTTGTTACGTTAGTAAAAGGAGGACGACCAGGACTTATTTCAGGGAACCCTTGGGTAGCACTTGCACTACCGCACTGCGTTGAATTTGCACCTCTACGCCCTGCGCAATGTCGAGACCTACAAAGTTGTCGCCAATTTTGCTGACGGTACCCAAAACGCCACCGGAAGTGACGACTTCGTCGCCTTTGGCCAGTGCGTCAATCATGGCGCGATGATCTTTTTGCTTTTTCATCTGCGGGCGGATCATGACGAAGTACAAAACCACAAACATCAACACCAGTGGCAGCATGCCCATCAAAGAGGACTGCATATCACCGCCAGCTGCGGCTGCGGGGGCGGTTTGGGCAAAGGCAGAAGAAATGAACACAGGCAAACTCCACAAAACAAGGAATAAAGGGCCCAAACGGCGCATTTGGCCGCCAAAAGGAAGCCAAAGTACAGCACGGGCAACCTTGTATTGTAAGGGGAGAGGGCTTTATCAAGTCCGCCCAGGGCTTGTCCCTAGAGCGCCTGGGCTTAAGCCTGGTGGAACTTCTGCAAAGTTGCGTCCCAAAGCTTGCGCGCGGATTCTAAATGGCGCGCCTTGACATGGCCATAACCTCGGATTTGCTCTGGCACTTTGGCAAACGCCACCGCTGCGTCGCGGTTGTCTGCCGTGAGCTTAGGCAGTAGTCCCTCGATGGCGGCGCGGTACGCGTGCACCAGGCTGCGCTCTTCGCGGCGCTCATGGGTGTAGCCGAACACATCGAATGCCGTCCCGCGCAAGACCTTCATGGGAGCCAGTAAGTGAAAACCTACGCGCACCCAAGGGCCAAACTTGGATTTCTTCAACTCACCAGCCGAGTTTTTGCCAGAGAGCAACGGTGGCGCTAAGTGGTGGTGCAGTTTGAAGTCGCCTTCAAACTGCGCGCCGATGCGGGCCAGGAAAGCCTTGTCGATCTGCAGGCGGGCCACTTCGTACTCGTCTTTGTAGGCCATCAGCTTGAAGTAGTAGCGGGCTACCGCTTCAGTCAGTGTGGTTTTTCCCAACGGCGCCTCGGCCGCTCTCACCAAATCAACCAGCGACTGGTACTGCGCTGCGTAAGCCGCGTTTTGGTAATCGGTAAGGAAGTTCACCCGCTGGCTCACCATTTCGCCCAGGCTGGTGCGCTTGGCAAACTCGATCACCTGGCTGGCTACCGCACCCACTTGCAAATGGGCCTGCACCGCCGCCAGGTCGTGGGCGCAGCGGCGACCCCATTCAAACGCCGCTTTGTTGTTGTCGATCTGTACACCGTTCAGTTCCATGGCGCGCATCAGCGCCTCCAAGGACAATGGAACCCGTCCCGATTGCCAGGCGTAGCCCAGTAGTAGCGGATTGGTGTAGATGGAATCGCCCAGGGCCTTCACCGCCACCTGTTCAGCATCAAACATGCCTAGATGCTCTTTGCCCACCGCCGCCGTGATGGCGCCTTCGCAGGTGTCGGCCGGGAACTGCCAGTCAGGCTGGGTCACAAAGGCGGCGGTGGGCGTCGCGTGGGTGTTCAGGGCCACAAAGGTGCGGCCCGGCTGCATCATGGCCAGCGTGGATTTATTAGCCGCCACGATGGGGTCGCAGCCAATGATCAGGTCGGCCTTGGCCGTATCCACCTTGGTGGTGTAGATGGCCTCGGGGGTATTGGCGATCTGGATGTGGCTCCAGGTCGCTCCACCCTTTTGTGCCAGACCACCCGCGTCTTGGGTGACCACGCCCTTGCCTTCCAGGTGGGCCGCCATGCCCAACAAGGAGCCAATGGTGATAACACCGGTACCACCGACGCCGCCCACCACGATGCCCCAAGCCTTATCGGCCGGTGGCAGGGTGGGCATGGGGATTTCGCCCAACGCATTCAACTGGCCCGTCTTGGCCTTCGCCGGTTTCTTGAGCTGGCCGCCTTCCACGGTTACAAAGCTGGGGCAGAAGCCTTTGACACAGCTAAAGTCTTTGTTGCAACTGTTTTGGTTGATGGTGCGTTTGCGGCCAAATTCAGTTTCCAGCGGCTCTACGCTCAGGCAGTTGGACTGTACGCTGCAATCACCACATCCTTCGCAGACCAGCTCGTTAATGACCACGCGTTTTTCAGGCTCGGCCATGGTGCCGCGCTTGCGGCGGCGGCGCTTTTCGGTGGCGCAAGTCTGGTCGTAAATGATGGCCGTGGTGCCCTTGAGCTCGCGGAACTCGCGCTGGATACGGTCAAGTTCATCGCGGTGAAAGACCTCGACGCCCGGCTCCAACTTCACGCCGTCGTATTTCTCGGGCTCGTCGGTCACGATCACCAGTTTGGATACGCCCTCCGAAGTGAGACTCTTCATGATTTGCAACACGGTGTGGCCTTCCGCCCGCTCACCCACACGCTGCCCGCCAGTCATGGCCACGGCATCGTTATAGAGCACCTTGTAGGTAATGTTGACACCGGATGCAATGCTCATGCGCACCGCCAGCAAGCCGCTGTGGAAGTAGGTGCCATCGCCCAGATTGGCAAAAATATGTTTGTCGGTGGTGAAGGGCTGCTGACCCACCCAGGGCACGCCCTCGCCACCCATTTGGGTGAAGGTGCTGGTGCTGCGGTCCATCCACACCGTCATGTAGTGGCAACCAATACCCGCCACGGCGCGCGAGCCTTCGGGCACGCGGGTGCTGGTGTTGTGCGGGCAACCGCTGCAAAACCAGGGTGCGCGCTCGCCAGCATCGCCTTTCACTTCCAGTGCGGTGCGCTCTTTGGCGTCCAGCACGGCCAGGCGGGTTTCCATACGCACCAGCACGTCTTCCGGCATGGGCAATTTCTTCAGGCGCTTGGCAATCGCGCGGGCGATGATGGCCGGTGTCAAATCGGCCTTGGCGCGCAGCAGCCAGTTGTCGCTGGGGTTGGAGCGGCTCCACTCACCGCCGTCGGTATCGCCTTCGGGTTCATCAAACTTGCCCAACACGTTGGGGCGCACATCAGCGCGCCAGTTGTACAACTCTTCCTTGATCTGGTACTCAATCATCTGGCGCTTCTCTTCCACCACCAAAATCTCTTGCAAGCCCTGCGCAAAATCGCGGGTGATGGTGGCCTCCAGCGGCCACACCACATTGACCTTGTGCAGGCGAATACCCACGCGCTGGCAGGTCGTATCGTCCAGGCCCAAATCAATCAGCGCCTGGCGCGTGTCGTTAAACGCCTTGCCGCTGGCGATGATGCCGAAGCGGTCTTGCGGGGTTGAGATGACGTTGTAGTTGATCTTGTTGGCGCGCACATAGGCCAGGGCTGCGTACCACTTGTAGTCCATCAAACGGGCTTCTTGCTCCAGCGGCGCATCAGGCCAGCGGATGTGCAGTCCGCCGGGCGGCATCTGGAAGTCTTCGGGCGTGATGATCTTCACGCGGTCCGGGTCAATGGACACCGAGGCGGATGACTCCACCACCTCCTGAATAGTTTTCATGCCCGACCACACGCCAGAAAAACGGCTCAGGGCCAGCGCGTGCAGGCCCATGTCCAGAATACCCTGCACGTCGGAAGGAAAGAACACTGGCAGGCCGCAAGCCTTGAAAATATGGTCGCTTTGGTGAGCGGCGGTTGAGCTTTTGCTGATGTGGTCATCGCCGGCAATCGCAATCACGCCGCCGTGCTTGGCGGTACCGGCCATGTTGGCGTGCTTGAAGACATCGCAACTGCGGTCGACACCCGGGCCTTTGCCGTACCAGATGCCGAAAACGCCATCGTATTTGTTGGTCTTGGGATACAGATCAAGCTGTTGCGTGCCCCACACCGCGGTGGCGCCCAGCTCTTCATTCACACCGGGTTGAAAAACGATGTGGTTGGCGTTCAGATGTTTTTGTGCTGCCACTAAGGCCTGGTCATAGCCACCCAGAGGAGAGCCCCGGTAGCCGCTGATGAAACCTGCCGTGTTCAGGCCAGCCGCCACATCGCGCACCCGCTGCAACATGGGTAAGCGCACCAGCGCTTGCACCCCGCTCATGAAGGCACGGCCGTTGGCCAGTGCGTATTTATCGTCGAGTGTGACGGTTTCTAGGGATTTGCGGACGTGTGCGGGCAAATCGCGGGCTAGCGGTGCATTCATGGTGCGAGACTCCAGTAGAGGGGATATGGCCGCCTTGTGGGCAGCATGTCAGTGCGCCGGTCCGGGTAGGACGGCGCAACCAGACTCAAGTGTAGCGGGGGTGGCGGATTAGCGGTGACCGGCCTTGGCCAAAACTTCACGGATGGTGGCCGCCAATTCTTCGGCCACAAACTTGGCAATGTAGGCGTCGGCGCCTACGCTCTTGACGTGACCTTCGTTAGTAGACCCGGTCAATGACGAGTGAATGATCACAGGCATGCCCTTGAAGCGCGGGTCCTGTTTGATATTGCGGGTCAGCGTGAAACCATCCATGACTGGCATTTCCAGGTCGGTCAACACCAGAGCGACTTTGTCCTGAATGGTTTTACCCTCAGCCACCGCTTTGGCCTGAATAGCCTGCAATTGGTCCCAAGCTTCTTGTCCGGTTTTGGTCATGATGTAGGGCACGCTCATGGACTGCAGACCCTGCTCGATCATCATGCGGGCTACGGCGGAATCATCGGCCGCCAGAATGATGGTGCCTGGCGGCAAGTTGATCTTGGAGTTATGCGCCACGGGCTTGTTTTTCTCTTCGTCGGGCAGCACATCGCGCAGGATCTGCTCCACATCGAGCACCTGGGCCAGGCGGGTGTTTTCGGCGTTGCCGTCCAGCCGCGCGATGCTAGTGACCAGGCCGCCGCCGCTGCCTTCGGCCGACAGTACCTGCTTCCACTCCAGGCGCACGATTTCGTTGACTTCTTCCACCGCAAAGGCCTGGGTGGTACGGGCAAATTCAGTGACTAACAAGATGCCCAGGCCCTTGGTGGGACGGCAGCCCACGACAGCGGGCAGGTTGATCACGGTAATCATCTGGCCGCGGATATTGGCCACGCCCATCACAGTGGGTGGCATGTTGACCATGGCGGTCACTTCCGGCATCACCAGAATTTCGCGCACCTTGAACACATTGATACCGAACAACTCGCGCCGCTCGGAATTGGCAGCCTCACCCAATCGGAACAACAAAAGCTCAAACATGCTGTTGGCGGCCAGGTTGGTCCGCTCGTCGATATCCCGCATGGTGGTGTTGTTCATGGCTACATCCGTAATTGAAGACGTTAATTAAACCGACACTGCATAGTAACGTGACTTGCGCTATTTTGGCCAGAGAACCCACAACTGCAAACCCTGGCGCAGGCGCCCCGCCGCATCCCCCGCAGCGATGCCGGTACCGACAAAATAATCCGCCCGCACAGCGCCTGCAATCGCGTGGCCCGTGTCCTGGGCCAGCACCAGTTTTTGCAAATTGCCTGCGGGCCCGGCGGAGCTGAGCCAGACCGGCGTGCCATAGGGAATGCTGCCGGGGTCGACTGCAATGGAACGGCCTGCCGTCAGCGCAACACCCTGCGCGCCGCGGGGCCCAGCGCTAGGGTCGGCATCCTCAGTGGGCAGTTCGCGGAAAAACACCACGCGGGGATTGACCCACATCAAGTCCTGCTGGCGCTGCGGGTTTTGCTGGGCCCAGGCCTTAATGCCAGCCCACGACGCATCGCGCACCAGCCCCTGGTCCAGCAGCCAGCGCCCCGCGCTGCGGTAGGGGTGGTCATTGGTGCCGGCATACCCTAAGCGCAGCCAGCGCGCACTGCCATCGGCCTGCACCAGCCGTACCCGGCCCGAACCCTGAATTTGCAGCACCTGCGCGTCCACCGGGTCGGCCACGTAGGCGACTGCACGGCCTTGTAGCGCGGCCTGCGCCTCGGGCAAGGTGTCCATTTCCTGGCGGGTAAACCAGGGTTTGCGCTTGCCCAGCGTAGCGGGCACCTGGTACAGCGGCACCGTGAAGTCGGCGGTGGGCGTGCGGCTGCCGTCTACTGCGGGTTCAAAATAGCCGGTGAGCAGGCCCTGGGTATCGCCTTGCAGCGACTCCACACGGTAGGGCTGCAGGCGCTGCTGCATCCACTGGGCCTGAACGCTAGCGTCTTGGATACTGAGCCGACGCACCTCACTGCACAGCTCTGCAAAACCGAGCGCAGGCTTTTCGCAACTGCGAATCCAGGCGCCCCAGGCCTCGTGCAGGCCGTCTTCGCTGAAGCCGGGCAGCGCGCTCCAGTCCACAGCCACCCAGCGGCTTTTACTGGGTACAAAGGTGCTGGCGTTGGTACGCGCAAACGCAGGTGAGGCGGGTACGACC
>JANYEE010000250.1 GCA_025363275.1 Burkholderiales bacterium
GATGACGATCAGGCCACCCAGATCGCGCAGGCGCATCTGGCGGGCCACTTCGTCAGCAGCTTCCAGGTTGGTGCGGGTGGCGGTTTCTTCGATGTCGCCGCCCTTGATGGCGCGGGCCGAATTGACGTCGACCGACACCAAAGCTTCGGTGTGGTCGATGACGATGGCGCCGCCGGAGGGCAGTTGCACCGTGCGGGCGTACGCGGATTCGATCTGGTGTTCGATCTGGAAGCGGCTGAACAGTGGGGCGTCGTCACGGTAGCGCTTCACGCGGGCGGCGTGCTCGGGCATCACGTGGGCCATGAACTGCTGGGCTTGTTCGTACACGTCGTCCGTGTCGATCAGGATGTCGCCGATGTCGTGGTTGAAGTAGTCGCGGATCGCGCGGATCACCAAGCTGGATTCTTGGTAAATCAAATAGGCACCCTTGCCACCTTTGGCGGCGCCGTCAATGGCTGACCATAGTTTCAACAGGTAATTCAAGTCCCACTGCAGCTCAGGCGCGCTGCGGCCGATACCGGCAGTGCGGGCGATGATGGACATGCCGTTGGGATATTCCAACTGGTCCATGTTTTCTTTGAGCTCGGCGCGGTCTTCACCTTCGATGCGGCGGGATACGCCACCACCACGGGGGTTGTTGGGCATCAGCACCACATAACGGCCGGCCAACGATACAAACGTAGTCAGGGCGGCGCCTTTGTTGCCGCGTTCTTCCTTTTCGACTTGCACTAGCAGTTCCTGGCCTTCGCGAATCGCATCCTGGATGCGCGCGTTGCCTGCGGAGACGCCTTGCTGGAAGTAAGTTTTCGAGATTTCCTTAAAGGGCAGAAAGCCGTGGCGGTCTTCGCCGTAGTCGACGAAACAAGCTTCTAGCGAGGGCTCGACGCGGGTGACAACAGCCTTGTAGATGTTGCCCTTGCGCTGTTCGCGCCCTTCAATTTCAATTTCATAGTCGAGGAGTTTTTGTCCATCGACGATAGCCAAGCGGCGTTCTTCAGCCTGGGTGGCGTTAATTAGCATCCGTTTCATGGGATTGCCTCCTTCTTCAAATTGCACATGCCCACTGGGAGCAAACGGTACCTGACAGACGGACTGAAGTGAGGAGGAATTGCCGGAGAACTAAAACGTCAAATCAGACGTTTGAGCGTGGGCGCGTGGATGGGGACGAGGGGATGCGTTTGTGAACCTGCTATTGTTTTGGTAGCGGGTTGCGCAGTGTTGACAAGGGCCATGGGCTGATTTGTGCCAAAAAACGGCGCGAAAACGCTCCGTAGGCACAAGGTGATCAGACTCCACAACACAAACATCTCGTTTCATTCCGTTCGCCATCCTGGGAGTGCGAACTTGGGGTATTCCGTATCAATGATTCAGTTCGTCGGTTTGGCCGTACGGTCCACCCGCCTTCCGACGCATGGTGCGCGGGAACTGCCAGTGGTGCCATACGACGGCACAGACCTTCTAGCAAGGCGTTGGGCGGGGTGTGGACTAAACTCCAGACAAATCAACCACTTACGGCACATCGCTAGTGAAACACATTATAGGGGGCAATCCAGCTCCAACTGCCCCGGAAGTCAAATCGGTAACCGTCGACGAGGACAGCGCTGGGCAGCGCCTGGACAACTTTTTGATGCGCCACCTCAAGGGCGTACCCAAAACCCACATCTACCGGATCATCCGCAGCGGCGAGGTGCGTATTAACAAAGGCCGGGCGAGTGCTGATACCCGCATCCAGGCCGGCGATGTGGTGCGCCTGCCGCCAGTGCGGGTGTCCGAACGGGCCGCCGACAAAGCGGTGGCCATGGCTTCGGGCGGCATTCCGGCGCCAGCCAAGGATTTCCCGGTTTTGTTTGAAGACGACGCCTTTATTGCCATCAACAAACCCGCCGGGGTGGCGGTGCATGGCGGTTCGGGCGTCACGTTTGGGGTCATTGAACAGTTGCGTATGGCCCGCCCCAACGCCACCTTTTTGGAGTTAGTGCACCGCCTGGACCGTGAAACCAGCGGTATTTTGCTGGTGGCCAAGAAGCGCAGCGCGCTCAAAAACCTGCAAGACCAGTTCCGCGAGCGTGAAACCGGCAAGACCTATTTAGCGCTGGTGGTCGGGCAATGGCCTGCCAACAAGAAGGTGCTGGACAAATCGCTGCACAAATACCTCTTGCCCAACGGTGAGCGGCGCGTGAAGGTGGTAGCCCGGGACGACCCCGATGCCATGCCCTCATTGACGCTGGTGAAGATCCGGGCGAACAGTGGTGCGGGCGAGGCGCCGGGCTATTCCTTGCTGGAAGTCACTATCAAGACCGGCCGCACCCACCAGATCCGCGTGCATCTGGCGTCCGAAGGCATGCCGATTGCCGGCGACGACAAATATGGCGACTTCGACTTGAACAAGGCCCTGGCCAAGCCTGACCAGACGGTGCCACTGAAACGCATGTTTTTGCATGCCTGGCGCTTTCAGTGCCGCCACCCTACCACCGGCAAAAAGGTGGAGCTGCAGTGCGAGCTGCCCTACGACTTGTCCCAGTTTCTGGTGCACGCGCTGCCGGCCGATGTGGCGTAAAGCCTGCTGTGGATATTTGAACTCTATTGATTGAACCCGCCATGTCCGCCACCCGCCTTCGCAGCTCCGCCCGCCAGTTTGACCTGATCGCATTCGATTGGGATGGCACCTTGTTTGACTCTACGGCCATCATCACCCGCTGCATCCAGCTGGCGGTGGGTGATGTGGGTGGCACTGTGCCGACCCGCGAGGCTGCCGCCTACGTGATTGGCCTGGGGCTGATGCAGGCGCTGGCCCACGCCGCGCCTGATGTGCCGCAAGCTAAATACGCTGAGCTGGGTGCCCGCTACAAGCACCACTACGCGCTGCACCAGAACGACATTAGCCTGTTTGATGGCGTGCTGCCGCTGCTGGCAGACTTGAAAGTGCAACAGCACATCTTGACCGTGGCCACCGGCAAAAGCCGCCGTGGGCTGGACGAGGCTTTGCAGGCCGTGGAGCTGCAGGGCGTGTTTGATGGCTCCCGCACCGCAGACGAGACGGCGGGCAAGCCGCATCCGCTGATGCTGCAGGAGTTAATGGCCGAATTCGGCGTCAACAAAGACCGCGTGCTGATGATTGGCGACACCACCCACGACTTGCAAATGGCGGTGAATGCCGGCTGCGCCAGCGTGGGCGTGAGCTACGGCGCGCACGAGCCGGCCAGCTTTGAGGTGCTCAAACCGCTGCATGTGGCGCATTCGGTGCCGGATTTACATGCGTGGTTGTTATCGCATGGGTGAGGTATGGCGCGATGGCAAACGGGTGGAAGAGCCTCTGGGCGAGGCAATTCCCCTGTGCAACAGCGGCGACTTGGTCGACCGCGGCGAGGCGGTGCCCTTCGATGTGGTTTATTGCGGCCAAACCTGCCGGGGTTTTGCGGTGCGCTACGGCGCGCAGGCCTACGCCTACCTGAACCGCTGTGTGCATGTGCCCATGGAGATGGACTACCAGCCCAACCGATTTTTTGACATGACTGGCAACTGGATCATTTGCGCTACCCATGGCGCGATTTACCGGCCTGACACTGGCGAATGTGCGGGCGGACCTTGCCGTGGCAAGCTGGTGAAGATTGCCCTGACAGAGCAGGGCGGCGTCGTGCACTGGCATACTTCTCACAACCTGTTACCTCTAGAGTTTTGAAATGACCGACCCGATTTCCCCCCACGAGCCAGAATTTGAGCCAAATCGCCCCCAGGCCCAGGTAAATCCTGCCCGGGGCGCTATCAATTCAGGAGCGTCTGATGTTTCTTCCCGGGAAGCCCCGTGGGAGCGCGAAACGCTGGAGAAGCTGGCGATGGCGGCGATTCTGGAGCAGCGCCAGTCCCGCCGCTGGCGCAATGCCATACGTATCGCGTGGCTGGTCTTCTTGGTGGGCCTGGTTTGGCTGGGGATGGATCGTGGCGCATCGTCGACCGATACCGCCTTGCCCCATACCGCCATCGTCAAGATCGAAGGCGAGATTGCGTCGGGGGGGGAGGCCAGCGCTGAGCTGGTAGGCGCAGCAATGCGCAGCGCCTTTGAAGACAAAGGCGCCCAGGCGGTGGTGTTGCTGATCAATTCGCCCGGCGGCAGCCCGGTGCAAGCCGGCATCATTAACGATGAAATCCGCCGTTTAAAAGCCCTGCACAACAAGCCGGTCTACGCGGTGGTAGAAGAGACATGTGCTTCGGCGGCGTACTACATTGCGGTGGCGGCTGACAAAATTTATGTCGACAAAGCCAGCGTGGTGGGCAGCATTGGCGTGCTGATGGACGGCTTTGGATTTACGGGCCTGATGGACAAGCTGGGCGTGGAGCGCCGCCTGATGACGGCTGGAGAGAACAAAGGATTCATGGACCCGTTTAGCCCGCAAACTGAAAAGCAACGCGAGTTTGCGCAAACCATGCTGAACCAGATTCATCAACAGTTCATTGGTGCCGTCAAGGCCGGACGCGGTACGCGTTTAAAAGAAAACGCAGAGACTTTCAGTGGTTTGTTTTGGACCGGCCAGCAGGCTATCGAAATGGGCTTGGCGGATCAGTTGGGCGATGTGAATTTCGTTGCCCGAGAAGTGGTCAAGGCCGAAGACCTGATCGACTACACGCGCAAAGACAATGTGGCTGAGCGCTTGGTGAAACGCTTTGGTGCGTCGATAGGCGAAGGCGCGATGCGCGCCGTGCGCAACGCACCCGGCTTGCGTTAAACCCTACTTGCCGATGGCAAACACCGTGGGCTGGGAGTTGTCAGCAGCCCAGCCGCGGGTCTTCCAGTTTTTCACCAAGTCGCTGTAGCACTGGGCATTTGGCAGGGTCAGTCCGCTGGCGGTTGCTAGGCGAGTGTTGGGCTGCAGGGTTTGTTGCAGTGCCTGCAGTAGCGCGACATTGCGGTAAGGCGTTTCAATCATTAGTTGCGTCTGCCCGGTTTTTTGCGCCAAAGACTCCAGCTCTTTGATCCGCTGCACCCGCTCTGCCGGTGTGCTGGGTATGTAGCCCACAAAGGCAAAACTTTGCCCATTGAGCCCGCTGGCCGCCAGGGCCAATAGCAGGGACACTGGGCCCACCAGCGGTACCACGGTCAAGCCCAAATCATGGGCTGCCCGCACTACCGAGGAGCCTGGGTCCGCCACCGCCGGCATCCCCGCTTCGCTGACCAGTCCCACATGGTGGCCCTGCAGCGCCGCAGCCAACATGGGTTTGGCATCAAAGCCGCCTTGGTGGTCGCCTTTCTTATGTACTTCGCGGGGCAATTCCTGGATCTGCATGTCTTGCAGCGAGGCGCACAAGGGGTAGCTCTCAGCTACTCGCTTTAAATAGGCCCGTGTGGTTTTGGCGTTCTCGCACACCCAGTGCTGCAGCGTAGCGGCCACTTGCAGCGTGTGGGCGGGCATTACTTCGGTCAGCGGCACCTGCTGCGTGCAGCCAAAGTCCAGTGGTGCGGGGACTAAAAACAGGCTGCCCTTTGGGGCCGTATGGTCGCTTTTAGGGGCGCTCACTTCGCAGTTCCCGGCGCTGCCAGCAATTCCAGGCCCGCCGCCCGCAGCATGCGCGCCGTGCGAATCAGGGGCAGACCCACCAGCGCTGTCGGATCATCGCTGTCGATGGAATCCAGCAGTGCTATGCCCAGGCCCTCGCTCTTGGCGCTGCCGGCGCAGTCATACGGTTGCTCGGCTTGCACATAGTTTTCAATTTCCGCGTCGGATAAATCCCGGAACACCACGCGCACCGAGGCCAGCGCAGCTTGGCTAAACCCAGTGTCCAGGCAGACCACGGCCACTGCCGTTTGGAACACTACGGTTTGTCCGCGCATGCGTTTTAGTTGCGCCACTGCGCGGGCGTGCGTGCCGGGTTTACCCAAGGGTTCGCCATTCAAATCCGCAACCTGGTCCGACCCAATCACCACCGCAGTGGGGTGGCTTTGTGCCACGGCCTGGGCTTTGGCCAACGCCAGTCTCTGGGCCAGGACCATGGGACTTTCGCCCGACAGCGGCGTTTCATCTACCTCGGGCGAGACGGTGTCAAACGGGATGCGCAAGCGGCCCAAGAGCTCTTTGCGGTAGACCGAGGTCGAGCCCAAAATCAGGGCGCGTTGCGGGGAGGAGGGTGGCACTTTGGAGGGGGGCATGCCACGATTCTCTTACACTGCGCGAATGAAATCCGACTATGACCCTAGAAACGTGAACGTGCTGGCCTTTGCCAAGGCGGGGGACTCCCTGCATGCGGATGAGCGACTGCTGCGCTTTGAGCGATTGATGGAAGAAACCCAGGGCCTGGGTGCCGAAGCGCCGCTGCGCTACCAAGCCACTGGCTTGCTGCGTACCGATGCTGCCGGTACCGCAGAGGCCTGGGTGCATCTGCAGGCGGATGTGGTTTTGCCGTTGATCTGCCAGCGCTGCTTGGGGCCCGTAGAGGTATCGGTGAGTATCGATCGCGAATTCCGCTTTGTGGCCACCGAAGCGCTGGCGGCGATTGAAGACGAGGAGTCAGAAGAGGATGTTTTGGTGCTCAATCGCAGTTTCGATCTGGCCGAGTTGGTAGAAGATGAGTTGCTGATGGCCTTGCCGGTTGCGCCCAAGCACGATGTTTGCCCGAAACTGGTCAAGCTAAGCGTGGCCGATGCTGATTTCGTGGATGGACCCGATGAAAAGCCCAATCCGTTTGCCGTGTTGCAACAACTCAAGAAAACCGATCTTGGCTAAGTAGCCTGGTTTGGGCTATAATCCGAGGCTTCGCGTGCTAATCTGCTGCGCTTTTACTAACCCTTATCGTGTTGCCAAGCTGTGCAGCACCCTTGCCCAGGAGCCGATCATGGCAGTTCAACAAAACAAAAAATCTCCTTCAAAGCGCGGTATGCACCGTTCACACAATGCCCTGGTTGTGCCAGGCATTGCGGTTGAGTCCACCACCGGTGAAACCCACCTGCGTCACCACATCAGCCCAACCGGCTTTTACCGTGGTCGTAAGGTCCTGAAGACCAAATCCGAAGCCTGAGCCCCTGTGGTTCCTTGAGGGAACCTAGCTGGTTCGTGCTAAGCCCGAAGCTGCAGACCCTGTAGCGTCGGGCTTTTTGCTTTCAGGCTCCGTATTTTTAGGGTGGTAGCGTCTTGATCACAATTTCTGTCGACTGCATGGGAGGCGACCACGGCCCCAAGGTCACATTGGCCGCTTGCCGCCAGTTTCTGGACCAGCAAAGCGATGCGTACTTAATCCTGGTGGGTCTGGCCGATCAGATCGGTTCTTTCTCCCATCCGCGCGCCACCATCGTTACTGCAACGGAGGTCGTGACCATGGACGATCCGCTGGAGATTGCCCTGCGCCGCAAGAAAGACTCGTCCATGCGGGTGGCCATTGAGCAGGTCAAGGAAGGCAAAGCCCAAGCCGCGGTCTCCGCTGGCAATACCGGCGCTCTGATGGCAATTTCCCGCTACGTGCTGAAAACTCTGGACGGTATTGAGCGTCCGGCGATCGCGGGCCAAATTCCCAATGCCACTGGTGGTGCCACGACGGTGTTGGACCTGGGTGCCAATGTGGATTGCACGGCCGAACACTTGCTCCAATTCGCCGTCATGGGCTCGGCCCTGGTGTCGGTACTCAAAAATGTGGAAACGCCTACGGTTGGTTTGCTCAATATTGGCGAAGAGGTCATTAAAGGCAATGAAGTCATCAAAAAAGCGGGTGAATTGCTGCGATCTGCTGCTAAATCTGGTGATTTGAACTTTGTAGGCAATGTCGAAGGCAACGATATTTTTAAGGGCGTTGCCGACATCGTGGTGTGTGACGGTTTTGTCGGCAATGTAGCGCTGAAGACCAGCGAAGGCTTGGCATCGATGATTGGCGGATTTTTGAAGGCAGAATTCTCGCGCAACATCTTTACAAAAATGGCGGCTATCGGTGCCTATTCTGTTTTAACTGCACTCAAAAATCGTGTTGATCACCGCCGCTACAACGGTGCGGCTTTGTTGGGTTTGCGGGGTTTGGTGTTCAAGAGCCACGGCTCAGCCGATGTTTTTGCGTTTCATAACGCATTGGACCGGGCGTATGATGCAGCCAGATTCAATTTATTAGACCGCGTGCGGGTCCGTATTGCGCATGCAGCACCATTGTTGGTCCCTGCCGAGCCAGTCATCTAACCCGCGTGGGTGTCTACCCCATTCCATGAACCGATATTCGCGCATTACCGGCACCGGCAGTTTTCTGCCTCCCCGGCGCTTGACCAACGCTGAATTGGCCGCCCAGTTGGCCGTTCAGGGAGTGGAAACGTCTGACGAATGGATTGTGGAGCGCACGGGTATCCGGGCCCGCCACTTTGCCGACGACGGTGTTTTCAGCAGCGATTTGGCGCTGGAGGCTTGCAAAAGCGCGTTGCAAGCCGCTGGACTCACGGCCCAAGATATTGATTTGATTATTGTGGCCACGTCGACTCCCGACATGGTTTTTCCGTCTACCGCTTGCATCTTGCAAAACAAACTGGGCGCTAATGGCGGTGCGGCCTTTGATGTGCAGGCCGTGTGCAGTGGCTTTGTCTACGCACTGACCGTGGCGGACGCGATGATCCGAACCGGATCATCCAAGCGCGCACTGGTGGTGGGCGCCGAGGTGTTCTCCCGCATTCTGGATTTCAAAGACCGCACTACCTGTGTGCTGTTTGGCGACGGTGCGGGCGCTGTGGTGCTGGAAGCATCGGACACGCCGGGCATTTTGGCCAGCGATCTGCATGCCGATGGCAAGCACGTGGGGATCTTGTGCGTGCCAGGCCATGTGTCCAACGGACACATTCTGGGCGATCCACTTTTGAAGATGGACGGCCAGGCGGTGTTCAAACTGGCGGTAGGCGTGCTGGAAGAGGCCGCGCGGGCCACGCTGGCCAAAGCCAATCTGACTGAAGCCGATATTGACTGGTTGATCCCCCACCAGGCCAACATCCGCATCATGCAAAGCACGGCGCGCAAACTCAAATTGCCGATGGACAAAGTAGTCGTTACCGTCGATCAGCACGGCAATACCTCGGCTGCTTCCATCCCCTTGGCACTGGACACTGCGGTACGCCAGGGCAAGGTCAAACCCGGCGATACCCTCATGTTAGAGGGTGTGGGCGGAGGTTTCACCTGGGGTGCAGTGCTCCTGAATTTATAGCTACTCAGGCAATATTTGTGCGGGCCACAGCCACTTTTTACTCAAAATTGTATGAAATCTTTCGCTTTTGTCTTTCCGGGCCAAGGGTCCCAGTCGGTGGGCATGCTGGACGCTTGGGGCGATCATCCGATCGTTCAGGAGACCCTGAAAGAAGCTTCGGATGCTTTGGGCGAAGACCTGGGCGCGCTGATCCACACCGGCCCTAAAGAATCCTTGTCATTGACGACCAACACCCAGCCCGTGATGTTGGTGGCCGGCATTGCCGCCTACCGCGTATGGATGTCGGAAACTGGCGTGGCGCCTTCCGTTGTCGCCGGGCACTCCCTGGGTGAGTACGCAGCCTTGGTCGCCGCTGGCGTTTTGACGCTCAGCCAAGCGGTGCCGCTGGTGCGCCTGCGCGCCCAGGCCATGCAAGATGCGGTACCCGTTGGGACCGGCGCGATGGCGGCCATCTTGGGGATGGACGCTACCAAAGTGATTGCGGGTTGCCTAGAAGTGAGCCAGAGCTTCTCCGCTGATTCCGGCGAAATTGTTGAGGCGGTTAACTTCAATGACCCGACCCAGACGGTGATTGCCGGTAGCAAGGCCGCCGTAGAGAAAGCCTGTGAAGCTTTGAAGGCAGCGGGCGCAAAGCGCGCTCTGCCTTTGCCAGTTTCCGCCCCTTTCCACTCCAGTCTGATGCTTCCTGCGGCGGAGAAGCTCAAAGAACGCCTGGAGTCCATCGACTTTGCACCCCCGCAGGTTGCGCTGGTTAACAATATCGATGTGGCCTTAGAAACCGACGCGGACAAATTGCGCGACGCGCTCTACCGCCAAGCCTTTGGTCCGGTGCGTTGGGTGGAGTGTGTGCAGGCTATCAAAGCGCGCGGGGTGTCCTATTTGGTAGAGTGCGGTCCGGGCAAAGTGTTGGCTGGTTTGACTAAGCGGATTGATCCGGAGTTGACTGGATTGGCATTGTTTGACCCGGCCAGCCTGCAAGATGTTCAAGGACAATTGGCATGAACCATGTGAAATTTGAAGGCCAGATCGCTCTGGTGACCGGCGCACCGCGCGGCATTGGTGCGGCCATTGCGCTGGAATTGGCCCGAAAAGGCCTCAAGGTGATCGGCACGGCCACCACAGATGCGGGCGCAGCGGGTATTTCCGCAGCCCTGACGGAATTTGAGGGTTGTGTGGGGCGCACGCTGGATGTGACCGACGGCGCAGCTTCTGACGCTCTGGTCGAGGCCGTCGTGAAGGAATTTGGTGGTGTGCAGGTGCTGGTCAATAACGCCGGCATCACCCGCGACACCCTGGCCATGCGCATGAAGGACGCCGATTGGGATGCTGTGTTGGACACCAACCTCAAAGGTGTGTTCCGTATGAGCCGCGCAGTGATGAAGACCATGATGAAACAGCGCTATGGCCGCATCATCAGCATCACCTCGGTGGTGGGCGCTTCTGGTAACCCCGGCCAAACCAATTACGCTGCGGCCAAAGCTGGCGTGGCGGGCATGACCCGGGCGCTGGCCCGCGAACTGGGCTCCCGCAACATCACCGTCAATTGCGTGGCCCCTGGTTTTATCGAGACCGATATGACCGCGGGACTCAGCGAAGAGCAGCAAAAGGCACTTCTGAGTCAAATTCCCTTGGGCCACCTGGGCAAGCCCGCCGATATTGCCCATGCGGTGGCCTACCTGGCCTCGCCACTGGCGGGCTATGTGACCGGGCAGGAGCTGCACGTCAACGGCGGAATGTATATGTGATACTTTGTGGGATAGATCTCTAGCTCTGTCCCCAACCGATTAGATAGGCCGATTTGTCCGTTCGGCCGCCCGGTTAGAGCAACGCCTCTAGGGCGGGTAAAATCACGGATTCAATAACCACCCTTTGAGGGAAGCCATGAGTGATATCGAAGTACGCGTCAAAAAAATCATTGCCGAGCAACTCGGAGTAGAAGAGTCTCAAGTCACCAACGAAAAAGCCTTCGTGGCTGATCTGGGTGCCGACTCTTTGGACACCGTGGAGTTGGTGATGGCCTTGGAAGACGAGTTCGGCATCGAAATTCCGGACGAAGACGCTGAAAAAATTACGACAGTGCAAAACGCGGTGGATTACGCCACCACGCACAAGAAGGCGTAATCGCCGCTGGAGGTGCTTTACGCACCTCGCGTGATGGCAGGCTGCGGCGCTTCTGCATGCGCCGTCCGCCCCCAATGGCACCGCTCGAGGCGGTGTTTTGTTTCACAAACCGCTGGAACTTGATTTCTATGTCCCGTCGTCGCGTTGTCGTTACTGGTTTGGGCGTTGTAAGCCCAGTTGGAAATACGGTCCCGGAGGCTTGGTCTCATCTGATTGCTGGGCGCTCTGGCATCGGGCGTATCACCAAGTTTGATGCATCGGCATTTGCGTGCCAGATTGCGGGCGAGGTGCGTGATTTCAATTTGGAAAGCTACATCACCGCCAAAGAAGCGCGAGGGATGGATACGTTTATTCACTACGGCATCGCTGCGGCAGCCCAAGCGGTTGCCGACTCTGGTTTGAAGACTGGTGACGCTTTGACCGATGAAGAAGCCGTTCGCATCGGGTGCGTGATTGGTTCTGGCATTGGCGGCTTGCCGATGATTGAAGCCACCCACACCGAATACACCAACCGCGGTCCACGCCGTATTTCCCCGTTTTTTGTGCCCGCGTCCATCATCAATATGACGGCGGGCCATGTGTCCATCCGCTATGGTTTTAAAGGTCCCAACATCGCTATCGTGACAGCCTGTACCACTGGTCTGCATTGCATTGGTGAAGCCGGTCGCATGATTGAGTACGGTGATGCCGACGTGATGATCGCTGGCGGCTCCGAGGCTACGGTGTCACCATTAGGTATCGGCGGTTTTGCGGCTATGCGCGCCATGAGTACCCGCAACGATGATCCTACGACTGCTTCACGCCCTTGGGACAAAGACCGTGATGGCTTTGTGTTGGGTGAGGGCGGTGGCGTGATGGTGCTGGAAGAGTATGAACATGCCAAGGCGCGTGGTGCCAAGATTTATGCAGAGCTGGCAGGCTTTGGCATGAGCGCCGATGCCGGTCACATGACTGCGCCCAATATGGACGGCCCGCGCCGCGCCATGGTCAGTGCAATGCGCAATGCTGGCGTGAACCCCGACCAGGTGGATTATCTGAACGCGCACGGTACGTCGACTCCCTTGGGTGACATCAATGAATCCAACGCCATCAAAGCCGCGCTGGGTGACCATGCGTACAAGGTAGTGGTGAACTCCACCAAGTCCATGACCGGCCATCTATTGGGCGGCGCGGGCGGCATTGAGTCCGTGTTCACGGTGCTTGCCATTCACCACCAAAAGAGCCCACCCACCATCAATATCTTTAATCAGGATCCTGAGTGCGATCTGGATTACTGTGCCAACACCGCACGGGACCTGAAGATTGATGTGGCGGTTAAAAACAACTTTGGTTTTGGTGGCACCAACGGAACCCTGGTTTTCAAACGCATTTAAAGCGTGCGGCGCCCAGTTCTCTAGAGCATGCACCACCCCCCCGAGGTCCGGTTTATGGTGGCTAGCTCGCTGTGGCCGAGACGGCTTGCGTTGATGGTCACCGCGCTGGCATTGTTCCAGGTGGGCTGGTACTCATCCTTGAACTGGAAGCCGAGCTGGCAGATGATGCTGGTGGGCGGCAGTCTTTTGCTTGCATTGGTTTGGGCCTGGCTGATGATGCAAAGGCCCACCACCGGTACGCTGCGTTGGGATGGTCAGCAATGGCACGGATCCGGTTTTGCTGAGGGTGTCTGTCTATTGCAGCGCCATGTTGATTTTCAAACACGCATGCTGGTTTCGTTGCACCAGCCCGACGGCCGACCGGTTTGGTTATGGCTACAACGCTCGCATGACCCGCACCAATGGATGGCCTTACGCCGCGCTGTAGTGCACGCTACCTCACCCGCTCAAGCCCACCGTACCCAGGGCTCAGCACAAGCGAGTCGCGCTGCCAACCCGTGATGCAACCACTGCCCACTCCAGACACCGATATGGACCTGGTGCAACGCACCGTTGCGGGAGACCAGCGCGCTTATGGACTGCTGGTTCTCAAGTACCAGCGGCGCATTCAGCGGTTGATAGGCCGCATGGTGCGTGACGTCGACCTGGTGGAGGACATCGCGCAGGAGACTTTCATTCGGGCTTACCGGGCACTGCATCAGTTCCGGGGTGACGCCCAGTTTTACACGTGGCTGTACCGCATTGCCGTAAACACAGCCAAAAAGGCGCTGCTGGAGTTAAAGCGCGACCCGACCGTAGCGGAAAGTTTCATGGCGGGGGATGACGACGATGAAACTTCTTGGCGTAAAAGCGAACCAATCTCCGAAGAGACCCCGGAGTCGGTGCTGGCAGCCAAAGAAATTGCCGCGGTGGTGAACCGTGCCATGGGGGAATTGTCTGAAGACTTGCGCCGGGCTGTGACCTTGCGGGAGATTGAAGGTTTGAGTTACGAAGAAATTGCGGTGGCACTGGATTGCCCGATAGGAACCGTGCGGTCCCGGATTTTTCGCGCCCGCGAATCGATTTCTGCCAAATTGAAACCCCTGTTGGAGCATCAGACTGGCAAGCGGTGGTAAGTCCACAGCAACACAAAACGCTATGACAGAACTAAACACGACACCGGATGAAAACCTTTCGGCCTTGATGGATGGCGAGCTGCAGGGACCAGCGCTGCAATCAACTATCACCTCTGCATTGTCCGAACCTCGGGCGCGCAGCGCGTGGCACGCCTACCATGTGTTGGGGGACGTATTGCGCAGCGAAGAGCTATCGGGCGCTACACGAGACCTGCAGTTTTTAGCAAAGCTGGAGGCCCGGCTGGCGCAGGAGCCGCTACCACCTCGTACTGCCGATGTGATCCAGAGACCCAATCCCCTGCCACCGGGGCGCCACCTGCAAAGTGCCAATGGCCCGGTTTTTTGGCGCGTGCTAGCCGGTGTGGCATGCAGCGCGTTGGTTGCTGTGATTGGAGTTTCTGTTTGGTCGCCCGCCGCTTCGCCACCGTCGGTCTCGGTGGCGGCAATGACAGCGCCTGCATCGACCCGTCTGGCGCAATCGGTCTCCTTGGAGGTCGCGGTCGGGCCCGACGGCATGATTCGGGATCCGCGACTGGACCAATTGTTGAGCGCACATCAGCAGCTGGGTGGGCATTCTGCCCTCCAAATGCCTTCCGGATTTTTGCGCAATGCTACCTATGAGGGGTCTGGCCGGTGAGTGGGATGCAAATTCTGCGCAGTTTCGGCGTGGCGTTGGTGTTGCTCTCGTCTTGGCCGCTGACAGCATGGGCATTGGACGGTGACATGCCGTTAAATACTTGGCTGCTGCGGGTGCACGAAGCCTCTAAACACCGCGCCTACACCGGGACCTTCGTGGTGTCTGCCGGTGGCAATCTGGCTAGCGCGCGTATTTGGCATGTCTGTGATGGCACCCAGCAGGTGGAGCGGGTTGAGCCACTCAGTGGTGTTCCTCGCGCAACCTACCGGCGCAATGACCAGGTCGTTACCCTGTACCCCGGCTCTAAGGTCGCAGTGCTGGAAACCCGTGGCTCATTGGGGCTGTTTCCGGCGTTGTTGAAATCCACTGATGCCTCTATCGCAGAGTTTTATAACTTCAAGGTGTTAGGTGCCGAGCGGCTAGCGGGCTTTGAGGCTGACGCCGTTGCACTAACCCCTAAAGACCCCTGGCGCTATGGATACCGAGTGTGGAGCGAGAAGCGCAGTGGTTTGGTACTGCAATTGCAGACCCTCGATGCCAATGGCCGGGTGATTGAGCAGTCGGCCTTTTCCGAACTGCAGCTCGATGCGCCAGTGAAGATGGCGCAGCTGGTACAGCAAATGGAGAACACCGCTGGCTACCGGCTGAGCCGACCGGCTATGCCAGCCGTCGCGCCCGAATCACAGGGGTGGACATTGACCGCGCCAGTGCCAGGTTTTCGGCCTGCGGGGTGCTTTAGTCGTGCTCTGGGCAGTGCGGGTGATACGTCCAACGCTATGCAGTGGATCTTCACTGACGGTTTGGCCACGCTGTCCTTATTTGTGGAGTCGTTTGATGCCCGCCGCCACCAGCGTGAAGGCGCAACTGACATGGGTGGAGCCACTCACGTTGTCACACGCAAACTGGGCGAATGGTGGACTACCGCAGTGGGAGAAGTCCCGTCTGCCACGCTGGCTGCGTTTGCATCTGCTCTTGAACGCAAAAAATAAGCCCTTACATCCAAACGTCGAATCTGAGTCACAGCAGTTCTGTGAATTTTTATAAATCGAAAGTGCGACTATGACCTTCAAATTGTGGTTTCCTTTGCGTTCTCTTGTTGTGGCTGCTGCTGTAGCCGGTGGTGTAGCGAGTGGGGTGTTGCCAATGCAGGCCGCCCAAGCTCAGGTGCGCACGCTACCTGACTTCACAGAGTTAGTGGATCAGGTCGGGCCGTCAGTGGTCAATATCCGCACACTGGAAAAAGTCAGCAGCCGCGCTGTGCAAGGTTTACAGGGCGATGAAGATATGTTGGAGTTCTTTCGACGCTTTGGTTTGCCTGCTCCCAATATTCCCAAACAGACACCGCGTCGCAATCGCCCCCAAGGGGATGAGGAAGAAGTACCGCGCGGCGTGGGGTCGGGCTTTGTGTTGAGCTCGGATGGCTACATCATGACCAATGCGCATGTGGTGGACGGTGCCGATGAAGTGCTGGTCACCCTGACGGACAAACGCGAGTTCAAAGCCAAGATCATTGGCGCTGACAAGCGCAGTGATGTCGCGGTGGTAAAGATTGAAGCCACGGGTCTGCCCGCCGTGAAAGTTGGTGATGTGAACCGGGTCAAGGTGGGTGAGTGGGTACTTGCCATTGGCTCTCCATTCGGTTTGGAAAACACAGTAACGGCTGGCATTGTTAGCGCACGCCAGCGCGATACTGGCGAGTTGGTGCCCTTCATCCAGACGGACGTGGCCATCAACCCCGGTAACTCGGGTGGGCCGCTGATCAATATGCGCGGAGAGGTGATTGGCATCAATAGCCAGATCTACTCGCGCTCTGGTGGATACATGGGTATCTCTTTTTCCATCCCAATGGACGAAGCGATGCGGGTCAGCGAGCAGTTGCGTGCGTCTGGTCGCGTGTCACGGGGACGTATTGGTGTCACGATTGGTCCCGTCAGTAAAGATGTAGCCGAGTCCATTGGCTTGGGCAAAGCGGCGGGCGCTTTGGTAGGGGGCGTAGAACCTGGATCGCCTGCCGATAAAGCGGGTGTGGAGGCAGGTGACATCATCACGCGCTTCGATGGCAAAGTCATTGACAAGTCGTCCGATCTGCAGCGCAGCGTCGCAAGCACCAAGCCAGGCAGCAAGAGCACGCTGACAGTTTTTCGACGTGGCAGTACCAAGGACCTGTCTGTCGTGATTGCCGAGGCGGAAGCTGAAAAAATAGCGCCCAAGGTTTCTGCGCGCGAGAACAAGAGCAAGCCCTCTCCTGCAGGTCAAGCTTTTGGCTTGGCGGTTACCGACCTCGCCGAGGCCCAGCTCAAGGAGCTGAAGATCAAGGGAGGCGTTCGCGTAGAGGCCGCTACAGACGCCGCTGCGCGTGCAGGACTGAGTGAGGGTGACGTTATTCTGGAATTGGCGAACGTAGTGGTTGGCAGCGTGAAAGATGTTGATGCCATACTCGCTAAAGTCGACAAATTCAAACCACTCAGCGTCAAGTTTCGGCGTGGTGACTGGGTCCAAATTGTGGTGATGCGTAATCCGCGCTAATCCGCCAGGAGTCGGAAAAACCCCTCAATTCCGCTTGGGTTTTGAAGCGGTTAAGAAATATTTGACATATTTTTTGCCTTGCGCGAGACCAGACTTATAAGTGCGCGAGCACTAACTTTGTCGGTCTCCTAATCACTTTGGTTAGAATAGAAGCCTGCTGAAGGTAATTGCAGATATATGGCGAAGCTAAGAATCCACCATATGGAATGCGAAAATTACCCCACAGCTGTTCCACAGGCCGCCCACAAGTTGTGCAAGTGCTTATCCCCAAAATTGTTACTAACCTGTGCATAAGTTTTTGTTGTTGACTTGCAACTTTGCCCTAAAGCAACTTTTTGGACTTCGCTCCCCACACTTTTTGCCTACAATGAAGTTCCAACCAATCGCAGTTGCCAATGATTGTTGGTTCAGGGCGCGTCCTTATTCGACGCGCCCTTTTTTCTTGCCCGAATCAAATTAATTCAACCACTTAAGTGTTTTCGTTGATGAATCACATCAGAAATTTTTCCATCATTGCGCACATCGATCACGGTAAATCTACGCTCGCTGATCGGCTGATTCAACGTTGCGGTGGATTGGAAGCACGCGAGATGGAGGCCCAGGTTCTAGACTCGATGGATATCGAGAAAGAGCGTGGGATAACCATCAAGGCGCAGACCGCAGCGTTGCAATACAAAGCCAAAGATGGGCAAACCTACAACCTCAATTTGATCGACACGCCCGGTCACGTGGACTTCTCGTATGAAGTGTCGCGTTCGCTTTCGGCATGCGAGGGTGCGCTACTTGTGGTGGACGCATCGCAAGGCGTGGAAGCGCAGACGGTTGCGAATTGCTACACCGCCCTCGAACTGAATGTGGAAGTATTGCCGGTACTGAACAAGATTGATCTGCCGAACGCCGATCCCGACAACGCGCGAAGCGAAATTGAAGACGTGATTGGCATCGATGCGACAGATGCCATCGCCTGCTCTGCCAAAACCGGCGTGGGTATTGACGACATTCTGGAAATGATCGTGGCGAAGGTTCCTGCGCCCAAGGGCAATCCCGCCGGTCCGCTGCGGGCCATGATCATTGACAGCTGGTTTGACCCGTATGTCGGCGTGGTGATGTTGGTACGTGTGGTCGATGGTCGTCTGGCCAAAGGCGAGCGCATCAAGATGATGGCCTCGGGCGCGATGTACAACGCAGACAACCTGGGCGTGTTCACCCCTGCAAACCAGCCACGCCAGTCGTTGGAAGCGGGTGAGGTGGGTTACATCATTGCGGGCATCAAAGAACTGCAGGCTGCCAAGGTGGGCGATACAGTGACCTTGATTAAACAGGGCAGTGGCGGAGCGGCATTCACCGCTACTGAAGCACTGCCTGGCTTCAAGGAAATTCAGCCCCAAGTGTTTGCGGGTTTGTACCCGACTGAGGCCAGCGAGTACGATTCTCTGCGCGACGCGCTGGAGAAGCTCAAGCTCAACGACGCGTCCTTGCACTATGAACCCGAAGTCTCGCAAGCGCTGGGCTTTGGCTTTCGCTGTGGTTTCCTGGGCTTGTTGCACATGGAGATCGTGCAAGAGCGTTTGGAGCGTGAGTTTGACCAGGACCTGATCACCACCGCGCCCAGCGTGGTCTACCAGGTCATGAAGAACGATGGCGAAGTCATCATGGTGGAGAACCCCTCCAAGATGCCCGACGTCGGCAAGATGGCCGAGATCCGCGAGCCCATCGTTACCATGCACCTCTACATGCCCCAAGAATATGTGGGTGTGGTGATGACGCTGGCCAACCAAAAACGCGGCGTGCAAATGAATATGGCCTACAAAGGCCGCCAGGTCGTACTGACCTATGAGATGCCGCTGGCCGAAATCGTGCTCGACTTTTTTGACAAGCTCAAGAGCGTGAGCCGAGGTTACGCCTCTATGGACTATGACTTCAAGGAGTACCGCGCGGCAGATGTTGTCAAGGTCGATATATTGCTCAACGGTGAGAAGGTCGACGCGCTGTCCATCATGTTGCACCGCGCCCAAAGCGCCTACCGTGGCCGGGCAGTGGTGGCCAAAATGCGCGAGATCATCTCCCGGCAGATGTACGACGTCGCCATCCAAGCGGCCATCGGTGCCAATGTTATTGCCCGTGAGACAATCAAAGCCCTTCGCAAGAACGTGCTCGCCAAGTGCTATGGCGGTGATATTTCACGGAAGAAAAAGCTCTTGGAAAAACAAAAAGCAGGTAAAAAACGTATGAAGCAAGTCGGATCGGTGGAAGTGCCCCAAGAGGCGTTCCTGGCTATTTTGCAGGTAGAAGATTGATGCAAGCGCTCACCGCTGCGGTATTGGCCGCATTTGTAGGCTATGCGGGCTCTTGGTATTTGGGGTACGTCGAAGGCAATTTCGCTTTCCTGCTGCTGGTAGCTTCCTTAGTTACGGGCCTGTATTGGTTGGCTGAGCGTTTTTACTTTCTGCCCTGGCGCCAATTGGCCGCCGCAGAACTGGAGACCAACGATGTTAAGCGTCGCGCTGACCTGGGCAAGATGGGTATCACCGAAGTGGACGGCGATATCGTGGAAGCCAAACACCGTATCCTGATGCAGCCATGGTGGCTGGATTGGACGGCTGGCTTGTTCCCCGTCATCATCGCGGTTTTCTTTTTGCGTTCTTTTCTATTTGAGCCCTTCAAGATTCCCTCCGGCTCCATGATCCCGACGTTGTTGGTGGGCGATTTGATTCTGGTTAATAAATTTCACTATGGCTTGCGTTTGCCAGTGCTCAATACCAAGATCACCGAAGGCACGCTCCCCCAGCGCGGCGATGTAATGGTGTTTCGTTATCCGCCCAAACCCAGTGTGGACTACATCAAGCGGGTGATTGGTTTGCCAGGGGACACTGTGGCTTACCTGAACAAACGCTTGTCGATCAATGGGGTCGCGGTGCCCACCGAGACTTTGCCAGAATTTTTTGATGAAGATGCGACGCGTTATTTCAGCCAATTTCAGGAAAAGCTGGATGACAAGACGCACCGCATGTTGAATTACAGTGACCGTGCGGCCTTCGTAACCCCCATGGTGGAGTTCCAGGATCACCGTGATAGTTGCAGTTACACCATCGAGGGCGTGACCTGCAAAGTGCCAGAAGGCTACTATTTCATGATGGGCGACAATCGCGATAATTCGCAGGATTCACGCTACTGGGGGTTTGTGCCGGATAAAAACATTGTGGGTAAGGCCTTCTTTGTCTGGATGAACTTCAGCAACCCCAAGCGCATCGGTGGATTTAACTAAAGAAGGAGCAGAACCATGTCTTTGCAATTCAAATCTAAGCAGCGCGGAATTTCCTTTTTTGGACTGATTTTTGTGGCTGGCGTGTTGGCCGTCAGCGGCGTTATTGCGGCTCAGGTTTTTCCGACGGTGGTGGAGTATCAGTCGGTGGTGAAGGCGGCCAATAAGGCTGCTGAAGGCGCATCGGTGCCTGAAGTCCGCATGATCTTTGACAAGCAAACGGCTATTGATGACATCCGTTCTATCTCCGGGCGTGACTTGGAAGTTACCAAAGAAGGCGACAAAGTGGTAGTGAACTTCGCGTACCAGCGCGAAATCCACCTGACCGGCCCCGCTTTCTTGACCCTCAAATACACCGGGCGCTCCAAATAACGTGACCGATGGCCTTTTGGCGTTGCAGCAGCGCCTGCAACACCAGTTTTCCACGCCAGCGCTGTTGAGCCAAGCGCTTACGCACCGCAGCTTCTCATCTGACCACTACGAGCGCCTGGAATTCCTGGGTGATTCAGTTCTCAATCTAGCGGTCTCCCACCTTTTGTACACCCGCTTGGGCTCATTGCCTGAGGGCGATTTGTCGCGGGTGCGGGCCAACCTGGTCAAGCAAGACACCTTGCACCAGTTGGCTGTTGGCTTGGGTATTCCTGATTTGATCAAGCTCGGCGAGGGCGAGGTGCGGTCTGGCGGGCAGAAGCGCCCGTCCATCTTGGCCGATGCGCTTGAAGCAGTCATTGGCGCGGTCTATCTCGATGCGGGTTATGCAGCTGCCCAGGCGCTGGTGGAACGTTTGTTTGCCAGTGTTGAGATCAATCCGCAGATGGACGCCATCGGTAAGGACCCGAAAACTGAATTGCAGGAATGGCTGCAAGGTCGCAAAATGAAGTTGCCGCTGTACAAAGTGGTGGGCACCATCGGCGCTGCGCACAAGCAAAGCTTTGATGTGGAGTGCGAAATACCCGAGTTGCGCTTGTGCGAGCGAGGCATCGGCGGTTCCCGGCGGGCCGGAGAACAGGCTGCTGCGAGCGCCATGCTGCAAACCATCAAAACCAAGGTAAAAATATGACTGCTCCTAAAAAGATAGCTGCGTCCGTAGATTCCAAGCGGGCTAGCGGCCTAAAAGATACAGCAGCAGAGCCACAGACTGATTTGGATAGTATGCTCGAAGGTTTGCTCAAAAGCACGCCCAAGCTGGCCCAGCCTGGCACACAAGCCCAAGGCCAGCGCTGCGGTCTGGTGGCCATTGTGGGCAAGCCCAATGTGGGTAAATCCACCTTGCTCAATGCGCTGGTAGGCCAAAAAATCAGTATCACATCGCGTAAGGCGCAAACCACGCGCCACCGCATCACGGGCATGCACACGCTGGGTAGCACCCAGTTTGTGTTTGTGGATACACCGGGCTTTCAGACTTTGCATGCCAACGCCCTGAACAAGTCACTCAATAAAACCGTGCAGGGCGCGGTGGCCGATGTAGATTTGATTTTATTTGTGGTGGAGGCCGGGAGCTTTACTCCCGCCGATGCCCGTGTGCTGGCGCTGTTGGGCAAAGACATTCCTACCTTGTTGATAGCTAACAAGCTCGACAACATCCACCGCCGTGGCGACATTGCCCCCTGGTTGCAAACCATGACCGACAAACACAAGTTTGCCGAATTCGTGCCCATGTCGGCGAAGAACGCCAAAGACATTCCGCGTCTGCTCGCCATCTGCGAAAAGTACCTGCCCGAGCAGGCCTGGTGGTACGCCGAAGATGAGTTGACTGACCGTAGCGAAAAGTTTTTGGCCAGTGAACTGGTGCGCGAAAAACTATTCCGATTGACCGGGGACGAACTGCCTTACACGTCCACCGTCATCATTGACAAGTTTGAAGAAGAACCGCCGCAGAAAAAAGGCCAAAAGCGCCTGCTGCGCATAGCTGCCACCATCGTTGTGGAGCGCGATACCCACAAGGCCATGGTGATTGGGGACAAGGGCGAACGCATCAAGCGTATTGGCATGGAAACCCGCGTGGAACTGGAAAAGCTGGCCAACGCCAAAGTCTTCTTGGAAATGTGGGTCAAAGTGCGTTCCGGCTGGGCCGATGACGAGGCGCGGGTGCGCAGCTTTGGGTATGAATAGTGCCCCCACGCTCCGCCGCTGCGCGGGTCGCTGCCCCCCAGGGGGGCTAATTTCCCTTGGGGCGGCCCGGCGGGAAATTGCCCCCTCGCCTTCGCGCTGAGTCGTGGCGACCAAACGCATTTCGGACGAGCCGGCCTATGTGCTGCACCGCTACGACTGGAGCGAGTCCAGCCTGATTCTGGAAGTGTTCACCCGCCACTACGGGCGCATTGCTTTGGTGGCCAAGGGGGCCAAGCGGCCGACATCGAGCTTTCGGCCCGTTTTGTTGCCCCTGCAAAAACTGCATGTGGCGTTTGGCGGTGACGCCGAAATCCGCACCCTGAAAAGCGCCGAATGGCAGGGCGGGCACGTCATGCCCACGGGCGACGCGCTGCTGTCGGGTTATTACCTCAACGAATTACTGCTGGCCCTGCTGGCGCGCGACGATCCGCACCCGGTGCTCTTCGATATTTATGCCAATGTGGTGGCTGTGCTGGCTAGCGAACATGGTGAGGCGCTACAGGCGGTGCTACGAACCTATGAGCTACTGCTGCTGCGCGAGATTGGTTTGCTGCCGCAACTGGACCAGCAAACCATGACGCTGGGCGCACTGGCTTCCGATGGCCGCTACTGCCTGGTGCCCGAGGGTGGCTTGCGACTGGCCCACGACGACGACCGCAGCTCCTTGCGCGGCAGTCAGTGGTCAGAGCTGCAGGTGGCGCTGGAAGACAGCGCGCCTTTCACCAGCACGCTACGCGCCTGTGCGGGCGTGATGCAAGAACTTAAACCCCAACTGCGCGCCCTGCTGCACTACCATTGCGGTGTCAAAACCCTGCGCACGCGGCAGATGATGATCGACATCCAGGCGCTGTGAATGTAGCCCCCACGCTTACGTGACCCTACTGAGCTATGAAAACCCACCTCTCTGTCAACCTCAACAAAGTCGCGCTGGTGCGCAATACGCGCCACCTGGGCATTCCCAGTGTTACCCGCGCGGCCACGCTGTGCCTGCAAGCAGGGGCCTCGGGCATCACCGTGCACCCGCGGCCCGACGCACGCCACATTCGTGGGCAGGACGTGATCGATCTGGCCGAACTGCTCAAGGCCTGGCCCGACCGCGAATTCAATGTGGAGGGCAACCCGTTTCACAACCTGATGGACTGTGTGGGCGACCTGCGCCAGCGCGGCCTGCCGGTGCACCAAGTCACTTTTGTGCCAGACTCCGAGGGGCAGTTCACCAGCGACCACGGCTGGCGCTTTCCCGACGACGCCAACCGTCTGCGCCCGCTGATTGCCCATGCTAAATCCTGGGGCCTGCGGGTCAGCCTGTTCATGGACGCCGACCCCCACGCCATGCTAGCGGCGCGCGATGTGGGCGCTGACCGCGTTGAGCTCTACACCGAACCCCACGCCGCCGCGTGGGGCACGCCGGGGCAGGGCGCGCAGCTGCAGCGCTTTGCCGACGCCGCGCGCGCCGCGCTCAAGGTGGGTTTGGGCCTCAACGCCGGCCACGACCTCAATCGCGACAACCTGGCCGCCTTTGTGCAGCAGGTGCCTGGTGTGCAAGAAGTGTCCATCGGCCACGCACTGATTGCCGATGCGCTGGAGCTGGGCTACGCCGCTACGGTCAAGGCGTACCTGGATTGTTTGGCGTGATCTACGGCATAGGTGCTGATATTTGCGACATCCGCCGCATCCAGGCCAGCCTGGACAAACACGGCGACCGCTTTGCCGCCAAGGTGTTGAGCGAGGCCGAATTGGCCACCTGGAAGTCGCGCAGCGCCCGCTGGCCGGCGCGCGGTGTGCGCTACCTGGCCACCCGCTTCAGCGCCAAAGAGGCCTTTAGCAAAGCCATTGGTCTTGGCATGCGCATGCCCATGCGCTGGAAACTGTGCGAGATCGGCACTCTGCAAAGTGGCAAGCCCCGCATCGTGCTGCACGGTGGTTTGAAGGACTGGTTCGAAGCCCAGGGCCTGCAAGCCCACATCACCGTGACCGATGAAACCGACTACGCAGCCAGTTTTTGTGTTGTAGAAACGGTTTTGGGCTAAAAATGAAAGAAATCGCCTGCAAGCCCTGGTAAAACCTGCCTGAGTAGCTATTAAATCGATAGCAAATGCAATGATTTTCGTGCGGGCTAACTCCCCTTGCTGCCGACTCTCAGGCCGGTTGGGCGAGGCCTGACGCAGGGTTTTGACCCGGCCACTGTCGCAGCAAGGCCTGTCATACTTCTGACGACAAGGCGCACCGAATCAGGGTGCTATAAAGACCGTAATCCCCATGGCAGTGGCCAAGTTTTCGGACCCGAGTGAAAAGAAGTACTAAAAAATGAAGATCGACGATCAACAACGTCGCAGAGGCACACTGCTCAAATACACCTTCTTCGTCATGCTGGCCTACAGCATTACGCAGGTCGGCACCTTGTCCGCCCACTGGTTGGGTCTGTCGTCGGTCAGCTACGTCGAAATATTAGGAGTCACAGCGCTCTCGCTTGGTATCTCCTTGGGGTTTGTGGCGCTGATCCAGTTCAAAAAGACGCTCAGCCATCGGTTCACCAAGTTCGTGTTTTTTGGTCAGTTCTTAGTCTGGCTGGTGATGTATGCCGTCTGGTTGCTCGTGCTGCGTGAAACCCGCGTCATGGCCCTGTTTTTTGGCCTGATGGCGCTCACGTTTTCACTCTCCAACACCAAGTTGATGCAATCCTTGGTCATTACCCTCGCCACCTGCCTGATTCAGGTGGGTGGCTCCTATTTTGCGATCTACTCCTTGCAACAACCGGGCGTGTGGGCGCAAGAAGTGTTTTACACCCTGTGCTTTTTGCCTTCAGCGCTTTTCATTTGCAGCCTCTCGGGGCAGTATGCGAAGCAGCGTGCCGAAATCAACGAAGCCAAGCGCGTGGCAGAAAAGCACAGCGACGCTCTGGTGCTTGAAATGGGCAAAGTTCAGTATGCCAACGCGGAGCTGGAGAAGGCTTTTGGACGCATTGAGGAGCTGGCTATTCGTGATGAATTGACCGGTCTGCACAACCGGCGCTACCTGATGGATTCTCTGGAGAGGGAAAAGATACGTGCGGACCGAACCGGTCGCCTTTTCTCTATCGTCATGCTGGATGTCGACCATTTCAAACGCGTCAACGACACCTATGGACACCTTCAGGGCGATGTCGTTTTGAAGGCAGTGGCCAAAGCGGCCCAGGCGGCTTTTCGGGTCAATGACTTCTGTGCCCGCTACGGTGGTGAAGAGTTTGTTGTGGTGTTGGAAGAGGTTGATAGTGCCGGTGGCATGATCTGCACCCAGCGCTTGCGCCAATCCATCGAGGCGCTGCAGTTGCCCGAGATTGCCGAAGGGTTCCGCGTCACGGTGTCTTTGGGCTACACCCAGTATCGCAAGATGGAACCCATCGCTCATACGATTGCCCGGGCGGATGCCGCGCTGTACCGCGCAAAGGCGGCAGGGCGCAACCGGGCCGAGTTTGATTGACCCGAGTGCCATTCCACTGTCAGCGTTTTAGATGACATCGAATGTAATTTACACCGGAGATTTTCGTGAAAAAGACTCTCATTGCCTCTTTTCTGTCCCTCGGTTTGGCTTTGTCAGTTCAGGCCAAAGACATCGTTGACACCGCAGTGGCCGCCGGAAACTTCAAAGCCGTGGCCACTGCGCTGGGTAGACCTGCGAGGTACGTTGCATGACCACTACCCCACCTGCTGTCTCGGTTCATCCCGCCCGAAAGGCTACCGCCTGGATCACCAGCGCCGGCGGTGGTGTTGCGGCCCTGGTACTCAGCGTGCTACCTGGCGCCAGCCACGCTATCGAAGAACCGAGCTATACGGTGCTGCGCACCCTGGGCGACAACATCGAGGTGCGCGATTACGCAGCCTATACGGTGGCCGAAGTCACGGTCAACGCGCAAGCCAACGACGCGGGGAGCCGTGCTTTCCCTATCTTGGCAGGTTACATTTTTGGCAAAAACAAAGGTGAACGCAAACTCGCCATGACCGCACCTGTGACGCAGACCGCCGTGCCGATAAAGATGGCCATGACCGCGCCAGTGACCCAAACGCCCTCAGGCAGCGGGTTTGTAGTGCAATTTGTACTACCCCAAGGCGTGACGGTGGCTAACGCACCAGAGCCTTTGGACAGCCGCATCCATCTGCGCGAGATGCCAGCTCGACCTATTGCCGCCATCCGCTACGCGGGCTTTTGGTCTGAGGCCAATTACCAAGAACATTTGGCGCAGCTGCAGGAGGGCCTGCGCGCCGCAGGACTCTCCTGGTTTGGCGAACCCGTGTATTCGCGCTACAACGGACCAGTCACCCCCTGGTTCATGCGGCGCAATGAAATTTGGCTGAGTCTTGCGCCATGATGTTTGCTTCAAGCCCTGCGAGAGAGCGTCGCAAAATCCTGGTCGGGCTGATACTTGGAGCATGCCTGCAGGGAGCGCTGGCTGCAGACGGTTGGAACAGCGTGGTACCGGGCAGCATCGTGCTCTTTCGGCATGCGCTGGCTCCCGGCGGTGGCGATCCGCCCGGCCACACCCTGGACGACTGCAGCACACAACGCAACCTGAGCGACGAAGGCCGCACACAAGCGCGCCGCATCGGCGCTGAATTCAAGCAAAGGCGGATAGAGGTCAGTGCCGTGTGGTCATCACAGTGGTGCCGCACGCGCGATACGGCTGACTTGGCTTTTCCGGGCATGCGCACGGATCAACCGGTCTTCAATTCTTTCTTCAACACGCCGCAAGTAGCTGCGGCCCGAACCCAAGAGGCGCGGCAACTCCTGTCCAAGTGGCGTGGCCCGGGGGTGCTGGTAGTCGTAACGCACCAAGTCAACATTACCGAGCTCACCGACGTGGTGCCATCGTCTGGCGAGGGCGTCGTGATCCAGCCCACTTCGACTGGCTTCCAGTTGGTAGGGCGTATCCAACCCTGACAGTGCTAAGCCAAGCGGCCCGTTGTCTTTGTGGTTCCTTTTGCGTCTTTTTGGCTGCTCAATAGCCAAAATCCGAATCAAATCACCCTGAGGCCCTGGTGGAACCTACCTGAGTAGCTATGAATTTGATAGTGCAGGGGCTCCCATACTCGATGCTTGATTGACAGGTCGTGCCTGGCGCGACCCGTTTGGAGGCTGGCTTTAAGCCATCCTCCAAACGGTTCCGGCCAGAGCGCATATCCCAATCGTCTAGACTTCAACCCCGCAAATGGATTGCTGTAGTCCCGTTCCGGCCAGAGCGCATATCCCAATCGTCTAGACTGCGATGGATATGGTGTACGCGGCGATTTGCGTTCCGGCCAGAGCGCATATCCCAATCGTCTAGACTATTGAGTCGCTATACAAGCGCGGCACTCAAGTTCCGGCCAGAGCGCATATCCCAATCGTCTAGACTTGCGATCCCTACGCGCATTATGCCAATCTTGTTCCGGCCAGAGCGCATATCCCAATCGTCTAGACTGGTGCACGGCATCAATATCCACGCCGCCCAGTTCCTTCCTTTGTGGTTGAGTCTAGACGATTGGGATATGC
>JANYEE010000254.1 GCA_025363275.1 Burkholderiales bacterium
AAAACATGGTGGAAGCGGCTGACGAAGTGCGCGGCGTGATATCGAGTGTGCGCTACAAACTACCCACCGAGATGCGCGAGCCAGTGCTGCGCCGCTTTAACCCCTCCGCCCAGCCCATCATGAATATGGCGCTGTCGTCGACCAGCCAAAGCCATGCCGCCATTTCACGCATGGCCGAAGATGTGTTGGCAGACAAGTTGCGCAGCGTGCCAGGCGTAGCCACGGTGATCATCAATGGCTCGCTCAAGCGCGAATTGTCGGTGCTGCTGCGGGCCGAGAAGATGCGTGAATTCAATGTATCTGCCAGCGATGTGGTGGCAGCTCTGCGCGCGCAAAACACCAATGCCCCGGTGGGTAAGGTCAGCGGCAAGCTGGACGAAGAAAGCATCCGCCTGATCGGGCGCATTGAATCCCCCGAAGAATTCCAGAATGTGGTCGTCAAACGCCTGGGAGGTCAGATCGTGCGCCTCGCGCAGGTCGCCTCGATTGAAGACAGTTTTGCCGACATCGCCTCCTTCAGCGTACGCAGCGGCAAAGCCAATGTCGGTATCCAGATCACCCGCGCCCGCGATGCGTCCACCGTCAGCGTCGCCGACAACATCCGCAAGATGGTCGAAGAGATCAACAAGGGCCTGGACAAAGACGGCCTGGGTACCAAGCTGGAAATCACCCGCGATGGCGGCAAAGATGCCCAACGTAGCCTGAACAACGTGATCGAGTCCCTGGTGCTGGGCGCCGTGCTCACTATCTTTGTGGTGTACGCCTTCCTGAACTCCTGGCGCTCCACGCTCATCACAGCCCTGAGCTTGCCGACGTCAGTCATCGCGGCTTTCATAGCGGTATGGCTGTGCGGCTTCACGCTGAACTTTATGACGCTCCTGGGTCTGTCACTGGCTATTGGTGTGCTGATTGACGATGCGATCGTGGTGCGGGAAAACATCGTGCGCCATATGCAGCTAGGCTCAGATCGCCGCAAGGCAGCGCTGGAGGGTACGGCCGAAATTGGCATGGCTGTAGCCGCCACCACCTTTTCCATCATTGCTGTGTTCATTCCCGTGGCTTTTATGCCCGGCGTGTCGGGTGAGTGGTTCCGCCCCTTTGCTCTGACAGTGACCTGCTCGGTGATCGTCAGCCTGGGTATTTCGTTTACCTTGGACCCTATGTTGTCCGCCTACTGGGGCGACCCCGCAGACCACCACACCGCGCCAAAGACGGGGCTGAGCCTGCGCCTGCAGCGCTTCAATGAATGGTTTGACCACCAGGCTGACCGTTACGGCAATGTAATCGCCTGGGCGCTGCACCACCGCAAATGGATGGGCGCCATTGCGTTCCTCAGTTTTGTTGCAGCCATTGCATTGCAAGTGGCGGTGGGTGGTACCTCGTTCTTGCCCGCGTCTGACTCCGGCAACGTGATGATCGAAGTGCGTACGCCACCGTCGTCGTCCGTGGAATACGCGCGGCTGAAGATGGAGCGTGCGGCACAAATTGCCCACACCCTGCCTGAGACCAAAGAAACCAACGTCAACGTCAACGCCAGCGGCGGCCGTATTTACGTCGACATTGGCAAGCGCAACACCCGCGCCCGCAGCGCCAAAGAGATCGCCGTGGACCTGCGCGAAAAAATTCGTCCGCTGGTGGGTGCCGAATATACGGTGCTCGACGATCTGAACAACGGCGCACGCAAGCCCGTGCAGATCGACTTTACCGGCCCCGATTCGCGCAAGCTGCTGGAGATCACCAACGCCTACATGGACAAGCTGCGCCTGGTACCGGGCGCGGTAGATGTGGGCCTGTCTGAGCAAGCGCCCAAGAAGGAGCTGCAGATCGAACTCAACCGCGGCCTGGCCAACTCCATGGGCATTACCGTGAATGACGCGGCGCAAGCCCTGCGCGTGGCCTTTGCCGGTATTGAAGTGGGCGACTGGGTGGACCCTAGCGGCGAGACCCGCGATGTGGCGGTGCGCCTGCACCCCGATGACCGGGTCAGCAAGGAGAATATTGAGCGGCTGCCGATTAACGTCGCCGGTACCAGCCAGATGGTGCCCTTGGAACAGATCGCCAAAGTCACGATGGGCACGGGCCCCTCGGGCATTGACCACACCAATGGCAAACGCACGGTTACGGTGTCTGCCAACGCACAAGGCCGCTCCAATGGCGAGGTGACAGATGACGCTGTCAAGCTGGCCAAAACTTTTGACTACCCACCCGGCTACGGTATGGATCTGGGCGGCGCCGGGCAAGACCAGGCCGAACTGGGTAAACAGATGGGTATTGCGCTGATCTCGGGTATTGGCCTGATGTACTTGATTTTGGTGATGCAGTTTGGCTCGTTTACCGCACCCCTGGCGGTGATGATGTCACTTCCCTTGAGCCTGATTGGCGTGGTGGTCGCCCTGATCATCTCGGGCAGCACCATTAATCTGATGAGCATGATTGGCGTCATCATGCTGATGGGCCTGGTGGCTAAAAACGCCATCTTGCTGCTGGATGCTGCGCGCCGCAAAGAAAGCGAGGGCGAGGACCGCGAAGAGGCGCTGATGCACGCCGGACGTGTGCGCCTGCGCCCTATCCTGATGACCACCTTTGCGCTGATTGCTGGCATGTTGCCCGTGGCCATCGGCCTGGGCGAAGGCGGCGAGTTTTACCGTCCGCTGGCAATTGCCATCATTGGCGGCACTATTACATCGACCTTATTGACCTTGTTGGTGGTGCCCACCTTCAACGACAGCATCGAGATATCCCGCGACCGCATGGTGGCCAAGTTCCACCGCCGCGCCGAGCGCTGGAATGCCGCACTGGCTTTCTTGATGACATTGGGCGAGGCCTTGGCGACACTGACGCTGCTGCGCTTTTTCTATCGTGTGGTGCGCAAACTGGTGCGCGGCGAGGTGAACTTCCGCCGTGGAGGCCGAAAGCTGCTGAATGTAGTGAGTTTCGGACGCGTAGCGGCATAAAGAAAAACCTGGGCGCTATGTTTTTCATAGCTGCTCAGGCAGGTTTTGTATGGGCTAGAGGCACTTTTGCGCCTCTTTTCTTTTGTGAAGCGCTTAAATGCCAGGCCCGGCTTGAAAAATCGACCCGCGCCCATAATTGAGGGTTTCGCGGCGCGCGCAGCGTTCTGCCGAGATTTCCCAGGCTTAACAAGAGACTTATCTACCCATGACCAAACAAACCATGAATTTCCAGGCCGAAGTGGCCCAGCTGCTGCACCTGGTGACCCACTCGCTGTACTCCAACAAGGAAATTTTCCTGCGCGAGCTGATCTCCAACGCCTCAGACGCCTGCGACAAGTTGCGCTTTGAGGCCATCAACAACGGCGGCCTGTATGAGAGCGACCCGGAACTGAAGGTCAAAGTCACTTTCGACAAAGACGCCAAGACGCTGACCATCACCGACAACGGCATTGGTCTGTCGCAACAGGAAGCCATCGACAACCTGGGCACGATCGCCAAGAGCGGTACCAAAGACTTTGTGAGCAAGCTCAGCGGCGACCAGAAGGCTGACTCGCAGCTCATCGGCCAGTTCGGCGTGGGCTTCTACTCTGGCTTTATCGTGGCCGACAAGATCACGGTGGAATCCCGCCGCGCCGGTTTGCCAGCCGACCAAGCTGTGCGCTGGGTCAG
>JANYEE010000008.1 GCA_025363275.1 Burkholderiales bacterium
ATGACCATCAAAATCGGTATCAACGGCTTTGGCCGCATCGGGCGCAACGTGTTGCGCTCCGCAGTCCAGAATTTCAGCGACATTGAAGTCGTCGCTATCAACGACCTGCTGGAGCCGGACTACCTGGCCTATATGCTGCAATACGACAGCGTGCATGGTCGCTTCAAGGGCACGATTGCCGTGGAGGGCAACACGCTGATCGTCAACGGTAAGAAGATCCGCCTAACGCAAGAAAAGGACCCAACCAATCTGAAGTGGAACGAAGTCGGCGCGGATATCGTCATCGAATCCACGGGTATCTTTTTGGACAAGGCCGGTGGCGAAAAGCACCTGGCGGCAGGCGCCAAAAAGGTCATCTTCTCGGCACCCTCCAAAGACGACACCCCGATGTTTGTGTTTGGCGTGAACGACAAGACCTACGCGGGCCAAGCCATTATTTCCAACGCGTCGTGCACCACCAACTGCCTGGCTCCGCTGGCCAAGGTGATGCATGACAAGTGGGGCATCAAGCGCGGCCTGATGACCACGGTGCACGCAGCCACTGCCACCCAAAAAACGGTGGATGGCCCTTCCAACAAAGACTGGCGCGGTGGCCGCGGCATTCTGGAAAACATCATCCCCTCCAGCACGGGCGCGGCCAAAGCCGTGGGTGTAGTGATTCCTGAGCTGAATAAGAAGCTCACTGGCATGTCTTTCCGCGTGCCGACCAGCGATGTGTCGGTGGTTGATTTGACTTGTGAGCTGAACAGCCCGGCCACCCTGGCTCAAATCTGTGCCGAGATGAAAGCCCAAAGCCAAGGCGCCCTCAAAGGCGTGCTGGGTTACACCGAAGATAAAGTCGTTGCCACCGATTTCCGTGGCGAGACCTGCACCAGCGTGTTTGACGCCGATGCGTCCATCGCCCTGGATGGCACCTTCGTCAAGCTGGTGAGCTGGTACGACAACGAGTGGGGTTATTCCAACAAATGCTTGGAGATGGTGCGCGTCGTCGCGAAATAAACGCTGTCGTATCTGCCAGCTAAAACGCGCCTCCGGGCGCGTTTTTTTTGGTATCAACGTGTGGGCGAACAGTGAGCGCGTGAGCTCGCGCGCAGGTATTCCGAAAAGAGTCTAAAACTGATCCGGGTTTTTGCCCTTGAACGGCGCGTAAAACGCTTTAATTACAGCCATGTCGGCTTCCAGATCGCCAGTGGGTACAAACACCGGCCCCAAGCCGCTCACTTTGCGCGCGTAGTCCATATAGGCCATCACGATGGGCACCTGGGCGCCTACCGCAATGTAATAAAACCCGGTTTTCCAATAGCGCGCTTTGCTGCGCGTGCCTTCGGGCGGCACGATCAATTGCAAGGGACCGTCGGCAGCCTTGATGGCTTCCGAGGCGGCCGCGACCAAGTTGTTGGACGACTCCCGACGCACCGGTATGCCGCCCAGCCACATCATCACGCCGCGAAACGGAGGTTTGAAGAGCGACTCCTTACCCATCCAGACCACATGGAGCCTCAGGGTAAATGCCACCATCAACGTGTAGGGCAAATCCCAGTTGCTGGTGTGGGGTGCGGCAATCAACACGCTCTTGCTGGCGTTGGGCGGCAGGTTGCCTTCTACCTTCCAGCCCGCCAGCTTCAGGTAGGTGATCGACAGGCTGCGCAGCAGCGTATTGACGATGGGTGTATCAAATATGGTTCTGTGCATGGTGGGCACCGCGTGCACGGTGTCCGTCGTAAAAAGGGCGGCGCTATGGGCGTCCGAATATCGGTTTGAATTATCGAGTATCGTGTGGCGTTCGCACCCTTTTGGCAAGCCCTTAACCCTAGTCCAAGCACCATGATAAAAATCTCGACGGCATCTTTTGTACTGGCTCTGGCGAGCGTGTTGTGGGCTGCGCCCGCGAGCGCCGAGCCTGCCGCGCTCAAGCAAACAGTGGCCGTATCCGCTACCACCTTGGAGGGTGGAAAATTCGACGCCGCAGTACTCAAGGGCAAAGTCGTCATGGTCTATTACTGGTCGACCAGCTGCGCGGTGTGCCGGTCCCATTTGTCTGAGTTGCGGGCTAACCTGGCAGGTTGGAAAAACAAGCCCTTTGCGCTGGTAACCGTCAATGTGGATGCCGATGCAGCGCAGTGGCGCGCCTATGAGCACATTGCGTCCCAAACGCAGGCGGTGCGCCCTATTTCCGTGTGGGAGCCCAAAGGCGCTTCAGGCAAATTACCCATCACTTTGGTGGCGGATACCGCAGGTGTTGTTAAGTACCGCTTTGATGGCCGTATTGCGCCCGAGTCTTGGGACAGCGTGGCGGAATTATTGCCTTAATGGTTGCCTTGATCGTGTGCTGGCGGGGCGGCGTGGTCCAAGTCGGGGCGTTGGGCCGGGTCCACATGGGTCATTAGGTTAAGCACTCGGTGGCGTTGCATCACGGCCTGCCGCGCGGCCACTGCAATGTTATGCCCAGCCTCTACTGAGAGCGTCGCATCCACCTCGATGTGGGCATCCACCACAATCATGTCGCCCATCTTGCGGGTACGTATGTCGTGCACACCGGCTACACCCGGCGTTTGCTCGAGGGTGTGGCGAATCGCCTGAACTTCTTCTTCGTTGACGGCGCGGTCCATGAGGTCATGCAGCGCGTCCCAGCCAAACGACCACCCCATTTTGCCCACCATAAAACCCACGACCAGGGCCGCCATCGGGTCTAACAGGGGGTAGCCCGCCAGGTTGCCGATAAGCCCCAAGCCCACCACCAATGACGATGCAGCATCTGAGCGCGCATGCCAGGCATTGGCCACCAGCATGCTGGATTTGACGGCCTTGGCTGCACGCAACATGTAGCGAAAGAGCAGCTCCTTGGCCACCAGCGCGCCGCCCGCCACCCACAGCGCAAATGCGTGCACGGTGGGGATCGTCTCGGGAGACTCTAACTTGTGCACCGCTGACCAGGCCATTCCTAAACCGACCGTCAACAAAATCACGCCCAACACCAACGACGCAGCCGTCTCAAAACGGTAGTGTCCGTAGGGGTGGTCGGTGTCGGCATCCTTGCGGCCGTGGTGGCCTGCAAACAACACCACGAAATCAGACACCAAGTCGGACAACGAATGAATAGCGTCTGCGACCAGTGCTTGGGAGGATGCCCAAATACCCACTACTAGCTGAACGGCTGACAACACGACATTGACCGCTACGCTCACCCAGGTGGTGCGCGACGCAACGGATGCGCGCTCCTGCGCACTGTGCGTGGCGTGTTCCGAGTCGTCGTCTTGGTCGTTGAAATTCATGCTATAGCCTCTTGGCCGCTACGCGGCGTGAACTTGCGCCACAGCTCGCGCTTATGCGCAGACGTGAGCGGTATGCCCTGCTTAATCATGCGCACGGCCGAGTCGCCATGAACTGCGTACCTTGTGTCAGTAGGGCATTGAATACGTGGCGCAAATACTGGGTTGGATTTAACTCGCCCGGCTGCACCCGCAAATAGATACCCGGAGCCTCGCGCGCCGGCGACAGCGTCATCAGCACAAACGGCAGCACCACTACGATCAGCACCACCGCCGGGGTTCTGCGAAACCCATAGCGCCGTAGCAACCACCGATTGAGTGGCGCAGACAGCAGCGCGATGCTGCAACCCCAAAATACAGCGCCAAAAAAGGGCCACAAAATCCAGGCCAGTGCCAGGGTGATGGCCATCAGCGGGTAGAGCAATGACCGTTTGTCGTGGGCTGCGCTGCTATCGTTGTCGGTGTAAGTCATGGGGCATTGTGGCCCATCCGGGCTTGCCACATCGCGTCAATAGACCTAAGCTTGGTTTGCCCATCCATGCATTCCCAACCTTCCAGGAGGCCACTATGTACAAGCGAATTGTGTTGGCGTACGACGGCTCACAGAGCGGACAAAAAGCACTGCTCGATTGCCAAGACCTGGCCCAGTGGTCGCAGGCCGAGTTAGCGCTGGTTGCGGTGTTGCCGCTGGGTATTGGGCTGGTGGCGGCCGAAGGCGGCATGTACGACGCCGGGCTGATGGAGCGCGAAAAACAGGCCATGCAAGCCGTGCTGGATGACGGCTTGCAGCGCCTGCAAAGCGCGGGGAACCAGGCCAGCGGCGCGCTGCTGACGGGAGACACGGTCGAGGAGATCACCACCTATGCCAAGAAACTGGAGGCCGACCTGATCGTGGTGGGCCACCGCCACCTGGACGGCTGGGCCGCGCGTTGGTGGAAGTCATCGGTCTCAAAAGCGCTGATTGCACACGCCCACTGCAATGTGCTGGTGGTCATTACCCACTGAGCGATCCGCAGCAAGGTCGATGAATGGCTTGATATATCCATTCACAAATGCATGGATAGTGTTGATTATGAATAATATTGTTTATAAATATCTATTCATATAATCATTCATGGATGCACTAACTGACCTCGCTGAACTGGCCCTGCAGACCCTGCGCCGCCAAGGCGGCGTGGCCTCCAGCGCCGATTTGCAAGCCGCGTTGGACGTGAGCCAGCCTACGGTGTCGCGTGCTCTCAAACCCCTGATTCAAACCGGCCAACTGCAAAAGGTGGGGGCTGCACGCTCTGCGCGCTATGTGCTGCCGCGGGCCGTACCTGGTGTGGGGGCCGAGGTGCGCGTAGTGCGCGTGGGTGTGCAGGGCCAGGCCACGCCGTTTGCGCGCTTGCTGCCGCTGGCCGGCGGTGCGTTTTGGGTTGATGAGGCCGATGGCGTCAGTGCGCGCCATGGCGGCCTGCCCTGGTTTCTAGACCATATGCGACCCCAGGGTTTTATGGGCCGCACTTTTGCCCACGCCCACCCCGAGCTTCAATTGGGCAGCGATCCGCAGCACTGGAGCGGTGACGATGTGCTGCGCGCGCTCAGCCTGTTTGGCGAGGACTTGCCGGGCAACCTGATCGTGGGCGAGGTGGCCTTTCAGCGCTTTCATACGCTGCGCCAGCGCGCCTCCCGCATTGACTCTGCTGTCGACTATCCCGCGCTTGCAGAGCTGGCGATGCGGGGCAGCTTGGGCGGCTCATCCGCGGGCGGTGAGCAACCCAAGTTTTGTACGTTGGTGGCTGGTCGTCCGGTCTTGGTCAAGTTTTCACCGGGGGGTAATTCGCCGGTAGAGCAGCGTATTCGCGACCTGCTGGTGTGTGAACACTTGGCTTTGCAGACCTTGGCCCAGGCGGGTCTGCCGGCTGCACGCAGCCAGATTTTTACCGGCGCAGGGCGTGTGTTTTTGGAATCCGAGCGCTTTGACCGCACCGTGGCAGCCGACGGGCACATCGGCCGCATCGGCATGGTATCGCTGGAGGTGTACGACGCCGAGTACGTGGGCGAGATGGACAACTGGGCCGCCACCGCCAATCGCATGGCCGCGCGCAAACTGCTGACCGATGCCGACGCCCGCACGCTGCGTTTGCTAGAAGCCTTTGGCGTGCTGATTGGCAACACCGACCGCCACTACGGCAATATCTCGCTGCTGCTGCAAGACGACGACTGGACGCTATCGCCCACCTACGACATGCTGCCGATGCTGTACGCGCCGGTGGGTGGCGAGCTGGTGCCACGCGACTTTGCCGCGCGCCCCTTGCAGCCCACTGCCGCCACGCTGCCAGAGTGGGACCAGGCCCGCGCGCTGGCTATTGGCTTCTGGCAAACCGCGGCGGCGGATGCGCGCGTGTCCGATGGGTTTAGAGCTATCGCAGAGCAAAATTTAAGCCATATCGGCTTGGGGCCCAGGTAAAACCTGCCTGAATAGCTATTAATTTTGTAGCAAATCCATAAAGTTTGATACCCGCCTCACAACGTTGCTGTGGCCATGCGCAGCCTGCGCGCCGCATCTTCAGCCCGCGCATCGTCAATCTCGCGCAGCACGGCTTGCATATCCACATCGGCGTGTGCGCGCTCAAAATGGCCGGTCAACACGGTGTCATTGCTGAGCAAGCCAGCCTGGTACAGGCTCCAGATCTCGGGGCCAAAGTCGGTCTTCAACAGGGCAGGTTCAAACTGGCCAAAGAAGTCGCGCAAGTTGGCCACATCGCGCAGCAACATGCGCTGGGCGTGGTTGTTGCCAGCGGCGTCCACGGCTTGCGGCAGGTCAATGATCACAGGCTCATCGGTGCCACCAGCGTCACCCTCCCCTGGCATATGCGCCAGCAAGATGTTGAACTCCGACAAGTCACCATGGACTACGCCTGCGCACAGCATGCGCACCACCTCGGCAATCAGCGTGGTGTGGTGTTGCTGCGCTTGCGCGGGGGTAAAGGCCACATCGTTCAGGCGCGGGGCGGCGTCGCCGTTGGCGTCGGTCACCAGCTCCATTAGCAGCACACCATCGTGAAAGTTAAACGGCTGCGGCACGCGCACGCCGGCCGCAGCCAGGCGGTACAGCGCATCCACCTCGGCACTTTGCCACGCGGCCTCCTGCTCCTGGCGGCCAAAGCGGCTGCCCTTAGCCATCGCACGGGCGGAGCGCGAATTTTTGACCTTGCGGTTTTCGGTGTAGTCCACCGCTTGGCGGAAGCTGCGGTGCGTGGCTTCTTTGTAGATCTTGGCGCACATCGTGTTTTCGCCTGCGCGCACGACAAACACCATGGCCTCTTTGCCACTCATGAGCTGTCGCACCACGGTGTCGATCAGGCCCTCTTCAACGAGGGATTGGAGTCTGGGGGGTGCTTTCATGCACGGGATTGTGCACTGCCCCATGGCTCCCGGTTAGGGGCCATTCAAATGCGCAGTGACCCCGTCCCCAACAAGCCGACCAAGCCAATCAAAATCAAATAAATCGCCACGATGTAATTCAACAACCGCGGCACCACCAAGATAAGAATTCCTGCCAGCAAAGAGATGAGCGGCGTGAGGCTGACGTTGAGGTTCATAGTAGATCCAAAATGCTGATCATGCCGCATATTTGCGGCGCAGCTCAGTGCGTTGCAGCACAAAACGGTTTGCCTGAGTTTTGTCGGTAGTTAGCCCACACCCGCCGATTTTTTTGAGGCCCAGGTAGCGCTTAACGCACCACCACCGACCAGCCCGCCTGGCGGTTGACCTTGTTGTTTTCGTATTCCCATACGGTGCCGCAGCGTTCGCAGCGGTATTTGGTGATGGTCACCGAGCCGTGTTTGTGGGCCACGGTGCGGTGGGTGCCCTGCATCAGCTCGGGGTGCCCCTTGGTGCCGCGCCAGTTGCGCTGAATGCCCGCGCAAGATTCGCAGAGCGCTTCCTGTTTAACGGGAGGCGCGGCATCGGGTGCTTGGTTGGTGTTTTCTGTCATGGAGCGATTGTCCTCTG
>JANYEE010000097.1 GCA_025363275.1 Burkholderiales bacterium
TCAAGAGGTGCTGGGCTCCTTGCAACCCGGCCAGGTGCTGGTCAGCATCGTTAATAAAGAGCTGGCCGCCACCATGGGCGAGGGCGTGAGCGACATCAACCTCAACGCCCAGCCGCCCGCCGTGATCTTGATGGCCGGCCTGCAAGGTGCTGGTAAAACCACCACCACCGGTAAGCTAGCCAAACATCTGATCGAAAAGCGCAAGAAGAAAGTATTGACCGTCTCAGGCGACGTCTACCGCCCCGCCGCTATTGAACAGCTCAAAACTGTGACCGCCCAGGCCGGCGCCGAGTGGTTCCCCAGTACGCCAGACCAAAAGCCGGTTGATATCGGCCGCGCCGCGCTGGACTACGCCAAAAAACATTTCTTTGACGTGCTGCTGGTCGATACTGCTGGCCGCCTGGCGATTGATGAAGCGCTGATGCTGGAAATCAAGGAGCTGCACGCGGCGCTGAATCCAGTAGAAACCCTGTTCGTGGTGGACGCCATGCAAGGCCAGGATGCGGTCAACACCGCCAAGGCCTTCAAGGAAACCCTGCCGCTGACCGGCATTATTTTGACCAAGCTCGATGGCGACTCGCGCGGTGGTGCGGCGCTGTCGGTGCGCCAGATTACCGGGGCACCCATCAAGTTTGCCGGTACTAGCGAAAAGCTGGACGGCCTGGAAGTGTTCGATGCCGAACGCCACGCCGGGCGCATTCTGGGCATGGGCGACATCCTGGCCCTGGTAGAGCAGGTGACTGCGGGTGTAGACATTGCGGCGGCCCAGAAGCTAGCAGCCAAGGTCAAGAGCGGCGCGGGGTTTGATTTGAATGACTTTCTGAGTCAGATTCAGCAAATGAAAAAAATGGGGGGCCTGTCCAGCATCATGGACAAACTGCCCTCCGCCATGGCGGCCAAGGCCGGTCAGGTGGATATGGACCGGGCCGAGAAAGACATCAAACGCAAGGAAGGCATCATCCAGAGCATGACGCCGCTGGAGCGCCGCAAGCCCGACCTCATCAAAGCCACCCGCAAGCGCCGCATTGCCGCCGGCGCCGGTGTGCATGTGCAAGAGGTGAACCGCATGCTCAAGGAGTTTGAGCAGATGCAAACCATGATGAAGAAGATGAGCGGCAGCGGCATGATGAAGATGATGAAACGCATGGGGGGCATGAAGGGGATGCCTAAGATGCCGTTTTAGAGTTTTTGGTTTGCTATTGATTTAATAGCTGGTCAGGCAGGAAATTCTAGGGCCACAGCGAGATTTCGTTAACTTTCTGCCAATTGAAACACTTAAATGGCTTTTGATAGCTGCATCAACGTTGTTGTGGTTTTGATGGTTGTTATCGAGCGCAAGTGGACAAAGATCACACGCACAAAGACATACGATTTGGCGACGATAAATAGAGGTGAGGGGGAGACTATGCAATTCGAAGAGGATGGCCTAAGACTAGGTCTTGACTGGGTCGGTGTTTCTGTGGTTCTCTGGGCGGTGATTGCGTATTGCATTTATGGAGCCGCACAGGGAATGCTTTTCATACCGCATCGCCACTCATATGGGCATGATGCATATCTCTCTGGGCAATCCGCATGGGCAATTGTCGCGGGCCTGATAATAATTTGGCTTGGCGTTAGCGTGCGAATGGGCTTGTTTCAATCGCTAGCTCGCAGTCCTCGTACCGTCATTGAAATGCTGTTGCTATTTGCGGGGTTAGCCATGCTTTTTCTAAGCCAACGGTTACCGACTATCGTGTTGGTGTAGTTTGATTTTAGACTCTCAGCTTGGAGAGGTTTTCGTTAAAGTTTGGCTAAGCTGTTGTCTTTTGCAGTTCTGGTGTGCATCCGAAATTGACTGGTTTGGAGCGATGAAAAAGCCCGCTTCGGGCCTAGAACGCTAGTCCGTCTCCACAAATCCACCCACTCAAAGCGGGTAACGCAGCTTGCAAGCGCAGGCTCCATTCGCGGTTGCCACAGAGCAGGCGACCCTGCCAAAGTCTCGATGAGCCGATGCCCGAGCGCTAATATTGCCCGCTCGCGAGGTGAGCCGGAGTCCGCAAGCTACGTGGCTTCAAAACCAGCGTTTAAGAGCCAAATCAGGCTGTAGCCTATATAAAACCTGTCTGCAAAGCTATCAATTCAATAGCGTCGTATGTCGGTGTGTGCTGCTTTTGCCATCCCTGTCGAACGATCCGAAGTAATACAGCTTGAGGAGGCTTCTTTGGAAGGATTGGATACGGTGGTTGGACTTTGTATCCTGGCATGTCCCGCTTAATTAATACTTATAAAAAGTATTAATAATAGTATAATTGTCTTCTATGGAAAGTCTATTTCGCGCAGTTATCCGTCAAAAAATCATTGACGCTCAAGCCCAGGCGTTGCCTGTACTCACACGCCGCGATTGCTGGCTGCCCAAAGTCAAAGGCAAAGCTACGGCGGTGATTGGCATGCGGCGGGCGGGTAAAACTAGCTTGTTATGGCAAATATTGACAGACCGCCATGCAGGCGGAACGCCGCGCGAGGGCTTGCTGTACTTCAGTTTTGAGGATGAGCGCCTGGCCGATATGACGGTGCATGATCTTGACTTGGTGGTGGAAACTTTTTACCAACTCAACCCCACTTGGCGTGATGCGAAGCGCGCTACGTTCTTTTTGGATGAAATTCAGTTGGTGCCCGGCTGGGAGTTGTTTGCCAGGCGGATTCTGGATAGCGAAAACATCGAGCTTTTTCTATCCGGCTCATCAGCCCGGTTGCTATCACGCGAAGTGGCTACCAGCATGCGTGGCCGGGCTATGGAGGCTACCGTGGCACCGTTTAGCTTCAGAGAAATGCTGCGCCATATGGGTCGTGAGCCCACGCAAGCTCCCGACCGCCTGACCAAAGCCCAGCGCACGCAAATCGACAAAGATCTGCTGGACTACCTGGCGCACGGCGGCTTCCCCGAAGCTCAAGCGCTAGACAGCCGCACCCGCCTGGAGCTGCTGCGCACGTACGTGGATGTGGTGTTGCTGCGCGATGTGGTGGAGCGTCACAACCTGAGCCAGCCACAGGTTTTGCACTGGATGGTGCGGCAGTTGCTGGGCAACGCAGCAGGCGCATTCAGCATAGCCAAGTTCTTTGCTGACCTGAAGTCGCGTGGAGTGGCCGTGGGTAAGGAGACTTTGCACGCGTTTTTAGCGCATCTGGAAGACGCTTTTTTGCTCTGCACTGTAGATATCGCCACCGACTCTGAACGCCGTCGTCAAGTCAATCCGCGCAAGGTGTATCCCGTGGACACAGGCCTGATAGCTGTGTTTGACCGTTCTGGCAAAGTCAATGTGGGGCACGCATTGGAAACCGCTGTGTTGCACGCGCTGCAGCGCCGTGGTGCCCAGGTGCACTATGTGCGTACCGCAGCGGGCTACGAGGTCGATTTTTTAGCGCGCGATGTGGCTGGCGCACTCACACTCATTCAGGTGTGTGCTGATCTGGACCACCCCGACACCTTGGCGCGCGAGGTACGCGCCTTGCAGGACGCAGCGCCTGAATGGCCCTCTGCTACGCTGTTGCTCATTGGCCTGTACCCACCCAAACAAGCAGCGTTGCCGCCCGAGGTGCACTTTCAGCTGGCAAGCGATTGGTTTTTGTCTGTGGAGTAAAAACCGTCCCCGGTCCTTTAATCGAGCAAAAAATGGCATTTAACAGCCAAATCAGGCTGAGGCCCAGGTAAAACCTGCCTAAGGTGCTATCTATTTTGTAGTGGTTGGGCAGAAGCTTTTGTAATCTCTAACCCGTAACCTGTAGCCAGCGCTGGTTTTAGGTGCAGCGGTACAGTGGCGCACCTATGCATTCCATAAGCGCCTCTGTTGGCGACCTGATCCAACGCCGCCCCGAGGGGCTTTACTGCCCGCAGGGTGATTTCTACATCGACCCCTGGCGGCCGGTGGAGCGCGCGGTCATCACCCACGCGCATGCCGATCACGCCCGCTGGGGCCACACCCACTACCTGGCCCAGCGCGATGCTGAGGCGATGATGCGCGCCCGCCTGGGCGATGACATCTCTTTTCAGGGGCTGGCCTATGGCGAATCGCTGCAAATTGGCAGCGTCACCGTTAGCCTGCACCCTGCAGGGCATGTGCTGGGCTCGGCCCAGGTGCGCGTGGAGCACCGGGGCGAGGTCTGGGTGGCTTCGGGCGATTATTTCGTGAGCGGGGTGGGGGACCACAACCCCACTTGCACGCCGTTTGAGCCGGTACGGTGCGACACCTTTATTACCGAATGCACCTTTGGTCTGCCGATTTACCGCTGGGCACCACAAGTCCAACTCATGGCCGAGATTCGCGCGTGGTGGGCCGAATGCGCAGCCGAGGGACGTCATGCGCTGCTGATGGGCTACAGCCTGGGTAAGGCGCAGCATCTGCTGGCGGGTTTGGCCACGCAAGATGCGCCTGGGCCGGTATTGGTCCACACGGCTGTGGCGCGGCTTAATGAGGCCTACCGCGCCGGGGGTGTGGCCCTGCCGCAGGTCACCACGGTTACTGCGGATACCGATTTCAAGCAACTGCGCGGCGCCTTGGTGATTGCACCACCCGCCGTGCAGGGCAGCGCCTGGGCGCGCAAGCTGGGTCCGCACCGCGATGCGTTTGCCAGTGGCTGGATGCGCCTGCGCGGCGCGCGCCGCCGCCAGGGCGTGGACCGCGGCTTTGTGTTCAGCGACCACGCCGACTGGCCGGGCCTGCTGCAGGCCATTACCGCCACCGGTGCGCAGCGCGTGATCGTGACCCACGGCAACGAAGACGCTTTGATCCGCCTGCTGCGTGAGCAATACGGCCTGCAGGCCGAAGCGCTAGCCACTGAATTCACTGATGACCACATGGACACCGCTCCCGAAGTCATGCCAGAACCCCAGGAATCGGCCCAGGGCGATGCCCCATGAAAGCTTTCACCGACCTCTACCTGGCACTGGACGCCAGCACCTCCACGCTGGACAAATTACACGCTCTTAAACGCCACCTGGGCCAAGCCGACCCGCGCGATGCCGCGTGGGCGGCCTACCTGCTGGCCGGCGGGCGGCCACGCCGCGCGGTGCCAACCGCCGAGCTGCGTGCTCTGGCGTGCGAAGCCGCAGGCCTGCCCGATTGGTTGTTTGAAGCGGGGTACGCAGCCACGGGCGATCTGGCCGAAGCCATTGCCTACGTGCTGCCCGCCCCCACGGCCACCCACAGCGGCAGCTTGGCGGACTGGATGGAGCACCGTATTGCACCGTTGCGTGCGCTCGACCCCGCCACCCGTGCTGCTGCTGTGCGGGATGCTTGGGCAGGGCTGACGCCTGAGGCGCGATTTTTGTACGTCAAATTGGTGGGCGGTGGCTTTCGGGTGGGGGTGAGTCGCGGCCTGGTGCAGCGCGCGCTCGCCGAGCTACATGACTTGCCACCCGCATTGCTAGCCCAACGCATGATGGGCTATACCGACGCCACCCGCCCGCCCAGTGCAGCCGCCTACCTTGCACTGAGCGCCGCGCAGTCGCCCGAGGGCACCGGTCCGCGCGGCGGCCAGCCGTATCCGTTTTTTCTAGCGCATCCGCTTGGTGGGGGCCCCGAGGCTTTGGGTGAATGCCATGACTGGATAGCCGAGTGGAAATACGACGGTATCCGCGCCCAAGTGGTCAAACGCGAAAGCCAGGTGTGGATCTGGTCGCGTGGTGAAGAGCTGGTGACTGAGCGATTTCCAGAGGTCGCGGCTGAGGCCGCGCGTTGGCCCGATGGCACTGTGGTGGACGGTGAGCTGTTGGCCTGGCTGCCCGATGCGCCCGACCCCGCACCGTTTGCGCTGCTGCAAAAGCGCATTGGCCGCACCAAACCCGGCAAAGCCATCTTGACCGAGGCACCGGTGCGCCTGCTGGCCTACGACCTGTTGGAGCTGGGCGGGCAAGATGTACGCGCCCAAGCCCTGCACGTGCGCCGTGGGCAGTTGGATGCGCTGGGCATACCCGCCTCACCCGTGTTGACAGCATCGGATTGGACGGGCCTGGCCGCTTTGCGTGCGCAGGCCCGTGCCCACCGGGTTGAGGGCCTGATGCTCAAGCACCGCAACAGCGCTTACGGCCTGGGCCGTACTGGCAGTGGCGAGGCGGCATGGTGGAAATGGAAGCTCGCGCCCCTGAGTGTGGATGCCGTGTTGGTCTATGCCCAGGCGGGCCACGGGCGGCGGGCCAACTTGTTTACCGATTACAGCTTTGCGGTGTGGAGCCGCCCGCCCGTGGATGCAGCCGAAGCCACTGCCGCGCTGGATGCAACGCCCAGCGGTGAATCGAAAAATGCACTGCAATTGGTGTCGTTTGCCAAAGCCTATTCCGGGCTGACGGATGAAGAAATTCGCCGGGTCGACAAGCTGGTACGCCAGACGACGCTGGAAAAATTTGGCCCAGTGCGGCGCGTGCGGCCCACGCTGGTGTTTGAGCTGGGGTTTGAAGGGCTGCAGGCCAGCACGCGGCACAAGAGCGGCATCGCAGTGCGCTTTCCGCGCATGCTGCGCATCCGCGACGATAAGCCCCTGTTTGAAGCTGATTCGCTGGCCACGCTGCGCGCCCTGATGGACGCTCCAGAAATGGAATCTCCAGAAATGACAGCCCTGGAGTTGGAGGTACCCCATGCAGGTGGATGATTGGCTGGCCTCTCGGGGTTGGCAGGCGTTTGATTTTCAGCGCACGGTATGGGAAAACATCGGCGCGGGCCGCTCTGGCTTGCTGCATGCCAGCACTGGCGCGGGTAAAACGCTGGCCGTGTGGCTGGGCGCGCTGCAGCATTTGGATGACGCCGGGTCACTCTCGGTACTGTGGATCACACCCATGCGGGCCCTGAGCCACGACACGCTGCAGGCCCTGCAAGACGCCGCGCGGGATATTGCGCCCAGCTGGAAACTGGCCGCGCGCACCGGCGATACGTCCAGCAGTGAACGCGCTGCGCAACAAAAGCGCTGGCCTACGGGCTTGGTCACCACGCCTGAATCCTTGAGTCTGTTGATGGCACGCGCAGACGCGCCCGTGCTGCTCAAGCGGGTACGCTTGGTGGTGGTGGATGAGTGGCATGAGTTGATGGGTAGCAAGCGCGGTGTGCAGTTGCAGCTGGCCCTGGCCCGGCTGCGGCACTGGAACCCTGCTTTGGTGACCTGGGGCCTGTCGGCCACGCTGGCCAACTTGCAAGAAGCCGCTGACACACTGGCCCCCAATGCTGTGTGCGTGCGCGGTGCGCAAGAAAAAACACTGGAAATTGACACGTTGTTGCCACCCCGGGTGGAGCGCTTTGCGTGGGCCGGCCACATGGGTTTGTCGATGTTGCCCGCCGTGGTGAAACGGCTGGAGGGCGCTGCGAGCAGCCTCGTGTTCACCAACACCCGATCGCAGTCCGAGCGCTGGTTTCAGGCGCTTCTGGAGGCGCGGCCCGATTGGGCGGGCTTGATCGCGCTACACCACGGATCGCTGGACGCCGCTGCGCGCCGCTGGGTCGAGGGTGCGATGAAAACTGGCCAATTGAAGGCCGTTGTGTGTACCGCTAGTCTTGATCTGGGCGTGGATTTTTTGCCAGTCGAGCAAGTTTTGCAAATCGGCTCAGCCAAAGGCGTGGCGCGGCTGATGCAGCGGGCTGGGCGCTCGGGCCATGCGCCGGGACGCGCCTCGCGCGTGACGCTGGTGCCCACCAACAGTTGGGAGCTGGTGGAAGCCTCAGCCTTGCGCGCAGCCGTGCGGGCCGGGCGTATTGAGCCACGCCGCACGCCCCAGGCGCCGCTGGATGTGCTGGTGCAGCACTTGGTGACGGTGGCGCTCGGCGGGGGATTTCGCCCCGACGACCTGCTGCAGGAGGTGCGCACTGCACCGGCCTACCGGGGTTTGAGTGATGAAGCCTGGGCCTGGGCGCTGGCCTTTGTGCGCCACGGCGGCGAGAGTCTGCGCGTCTACCCCGACTTCTCGCGCGTCGTGCCCGATGAAGCGGGTGTGTGGCGCGTGCCCGATGCGCGCCTGGCGCGCCGCCACCGCAGCAACATTGGCACCATCGTGTCCGATGCATCCATGACAGTGCAATTCATCACCGGCGGGCGCATTGCCACCGTAGAGGAAAGCTTCATTGCACGGCTGCGTGCGGGCGACGTGTTTTTGCTGGGTGGGCGGCAACTGGAGCTCATCCGCACTGAGGGGTTGACGGCCTATGTGCGGATTGCCAAGTCAGGCCGCGCACTGCTGCCGCGCTGGGGCGGTGGGCAGTTGCCCATCTCCGACACGCTGGCCCAGGCGCTGCTGGAGCGTTTGGACCAGGCCGCGCGCGGAGTGGCCGACGATGCAGAAATGCAAGCCGTGTTGCCACTGTTGCAATTGCAGGCGCAGTGGTCGGCCCTGCCCACGCCCAAGCATCTGGTGGCCGAGACGCTGACGACATCTGACGGCTACCACTGCTTTTTGTATCCGTTTGCCGGCCGCACCGTTCACCTGGGGCTGGCGGCTTTACTGGCCTGGCGTTTGGCGCGCGACACACTGGCCACGCTGTCGATGGCGGTGAACGACTACGGGCTGGAGCTGCTGAGCGCCACGCCGATGGATTGGGCCACCGTGCTGCCCGCCGCGCTGGCCCCAGCCGACGCCGCCACCTTGCGCGCAGACGTGTTAGCCAGCCTGAATGCGGGTGAGTTGGCGCGTAGGCGCTTTCGGGAGATTGCGCGCATCAGTGGCCTGATTTTTCAAAGCCACCCGGGCGAGAACCGCAGCAACCGGCAGCTGCAGGCGTCGTCCTCGCTGTTCTTCGAGGTGTTTCAAAAATACGACCCCAGCAATCGCCTGTTGGCCCAAGCTGAGCAGGAGCTGCTGAGCCAGGAGCTGGATGTGCAGGCGCTGGCGGGG
>JANYEE010000107.1 GCA_025363275.1 Burkholderiales bacterium
CTATTTGCAAGGCTTGCAAACACGAATCACCAGCGCGATTGCGGAGATTGATGGCGGCACTTTTGTATCGGATGCTTGGCAGAAAGCGCCTGAAGAGCCTTTGCAGGGCAGTGGCATCACACTGATCTTGGAGGGTGGCGCGGTGTTTGAGCGCGCCGGCTGCGGTTTTTCGCATGTGCTGGGGCCGCGCTTGCCGCCTTCGGCCACCCAGCACCGCCCCGAATTGTCGGGCGCACCGTTTGAGGCCATGGGTGTTTCTTTGGTGTTTCACCCCCGCAACCCTTATGTGCCCACTGTGCACATGAATGTGCGTATGCTGGCCGCCAAGGCGCCGGATGGCAGCCAAGTGTGCTGGTTTGGTGGTGGCATGGACCTGACACCGTTTTACGGATTTGAAGACGACGCGGTGCACTTTCACCGGACCTGCCAGCAGGCTGTGGTTCCGTTTGGTGACGATAAATACCCGCGCTTCAAGGCCTGGTGTGACGAGTACTTCTATTTGAAGCACCGCAACGAGCAGCGAGGCGTTGGTGGCATTTTTTTCGACGACTTCTCGGAGCTGGGCTTTGACGGTGGTTTTGGCATGGTGCAAGCGGTGGGCGATGCCTTCCTGAATGCCTACCTGCCCATCGTGCACAAGCGCAAAGACATGGTCTACACCCAGCGTGAACGGGACTTTCAGTTGTACCGACGGGGACGTTATGTGGAGTTCAATCTGGTTTGGGACCGGGGCACGCACTTTGGTTTGCAGTCGGGTGGGCGCACCGAATCTATATTGCTGTCGATGCCACCGCAGGCGAATTGGTCGTACCAGAATGTGCCGACGGCTGGCACGCCGGAAGCGGCTTTGTACAGCCAGTTTTTGCCACGCCGCGATTGGATTTGATGGCTAGCAGCGGTGATTCCAAGACTCAGGTGGTTACGCGGCTGGGCATGCTCGGTGGTGCTTTTGATCCGCCGCATCGGGCGCACTTTGCGTTGGCGCAGGCGGCTATCGATCAGTTGCAGCTTGATCAGTTACGCGTCATACCCACTGGCCAAGCTTGGCATAAAAGCCGAGCGCTAACTGCCGCGGAACACCGCGTGGCGATGTGCGAACTTTCGTTTACCGGACTGGACCGCGCGGTGATCGACCGCCGCGAAACCCTGCGCGACGGGGCTACCTATACCTTTGACAGCTTGTTGGAGTTGCGCGCGGAGTTTCCTGCGGCGCAATTGTTTCTGGTACTGGGCGAAGATCAGGCCCGTGCCTTCACCACCTGGCACCGCTGGGAAGCCATCGCCGAGCTTGCTATAATTTGTGTAGCTGCTCGGGCAGATGAATCGGGGGCCACCGGTGGTTTTTCCACCCAATCGGCTCCCACACCCCCATTTAAACGCCTGGAATTACCGCTGTTGCCCGTGAGTGCAACCGATATCCGACAGCGCGTGGCGAGCCACGAAAGCGTTTCGCCTCTGGTTTTTGATTCCGTTGCGCGTTATATTGAGCAACATCACCTTTACTTGACACCCTGATGACCACTTCCACCGTTGTAAAAAAAGACATCCAAAAACTCCAGCGCGCCATTGTGGACGGCCTGGAAGATGTGAAAGCCCAAGATATTCAGGTGTTTGACACCGAGCATTTGTCGGCGCTTTTTGAACGTGTGATCATCGCCTCAGGTACGTCGAACCGCCAAACTAAGGCCCTGGCTGCGAGTGTGCGCGACGCCGTGCGCGAAGCAGGCTTCGAGAAGCCCCGTGTCGAAGGTGAAGTTAATGGCGAATGGATCATCGTGGACTGCGGCCAGGCCGTGGTGCACGTGATGCAGCCCACGTTCCGCCAGTACTACCATTTAGAAGAGCTTTGGGGTGACAAGCCCGTGCGCTTGAAACTAGGCGCTGCCAAGCCGGTCGCCAAGCCTGAGACCGTCAAACCAGCGCCCAAAAAGGCGGCGGCCCAGCCTGAACCCAACCTGCGCCGCTCCAATGCAGCCAAGAAAGGGGTGGCTGAGGCCTTTCCCTCCAAGGCCCAATTGAAGAAAGCTGAAGCATCAAAAGCTCCCGCCAAGAAGCTTGCATCCAGGCCCGCGGCGCGCAAGACTGTCGCCGCTGCGCCAACCACAGCCGCTATCAAAAAGGTGGTGGTGAACCCACCCGTCAAGACGGCAGCTAAATCCGCGGCTGCAAAATCAGCACCGTCTAAAACAGCAGCAGCCAAAAAGGCGTCAGCTAAAAAGCCTGCAGCGCGTAAAGTCTGATTGATCTGTGCGGCTGCTGATTGTTGCCGTTGGTCAACGGGTGCCCGATTGGGCCCAAACGGCTTGGGATGATTACGCCAAGCGCTTTCCGCATGAGCTCAAGGTCGAGCTCAAAGCCGTAAAGACAGAGCCACGGGGCTCCAAAACCCTCGAAACTCTGTACGCAGCAGAGCGTGCGCGCATTGAAGCAGCCATCCCCAAAGGTATGCGCATCGTGGTGCTGGATGAGCGGGGTACCAATTTAACCACCGTGGCGCTGGCCGACAAACTCAAATCCTGGCAGCTGTCTGGGGGCGATGTGGCCTTGGTCATCGGTGGGCCCGATGGCATCGACCTGGCTTTTCGCCAGGCTGCACATGAGCGTATTCGCTTATCGGACATGACTTTGCCGCATGCATTCGCTCGTGTTTTATTGATTGAGCAGCTCTACCGTGCCTGGTCCATCAATGCTAACCACCCTTACCACCGTGAGTGACTTCATTTATCTCGCCTCTCAAAGTCCGCGGCGCAGCCAACTGCTGAGTCAACTGGATGTGCGCCATGAAGTCTTGCTACCCGATGCATCGGAAGACGCCGAAGGTCTTGAAGTGATCCATGGCAACGAAGCCCCTAAGCGCTACGTACAGCGCGTCACTGCGTTGAAGCTCAAGGCAGCACTGGCACGTTTGAAAATCCGCGGACTGCCACAGGCCCCTATCCTGTGTTCAGACACCACCGTTGCGCTCGGTGGGGCCATTTACGGCAAGCCCGAGAACTTTACGGATGCTACGCGCATGCTCAAAGAACTCAGCGGCCAGACCCATCGGGTGCTGACGGCCGTGGCGATTGGTGATGGCAAACGGAGTGTGGCAGTGTGCAGCGTCTCGCAAGTTCGCTTTGCTGCACTCACCGCGGCTGAGATCGCAGCCTATGTGGCTACCGAGGAGCCCATGGGCAAGGCTGGAGCCTATGCCGTGCAGGGCAGGGCGGCGGCCTTTATTGCTCACATCAGCGGAAGTTATTCGGGCATCATGGGTCTACCGCTGTTTGAAACCGCGGGGGCGTTAAAGTCCTTAGGCTTCGACGTTTGATCGAACTTTTGAAAGTCGCAAACGATGCAACAAGACATTCTGATCAATTGGTCCCCGCAGGAAACTCGGGTTGCCGTTGTTGAGAACGGCGCGGTCCAGGAGCTGCATGTAGAACGCGCACTGGAACGCGGCCTGGTTGGCAATGTCTATCTAGGCAAAGTGGCCCGTGTGTTGCCGGGCATGCAGTCCGCATTTATCGACATCGGCCTGGAGCGCGCGGCCTTCTTGCACGTAGCCGATGTATGGCAGCGCCACCCTGAGGGCGAGGCTCCGTTCGCTGCGAAAAATGGAGCCACACCCACGCCGATCGAAAAGCAGATTTTTGAAGGTCAGGCGCTAATGGTGCAGGTCATCAAGGAGCCCATTGGCACCAAAGGTGCACGCCTCTCCACGCAGATCAGCATTGCAGGGCGATTGCTGGTGTTTTTGCCGCAGGATGATCACATTGGCGTATCGCAAAAAATTCCTACCGGGCAGCGTGATGAGTTACGCAATCGTATGAAGGTGCTGGCAGGCGACGAGGGTGGTGGCTTTATTCTGCGCACCAATGGAGAGGATGCGATAGACCAAGAATTGGGCGAAGATATTGCCTACTTGCGCAAAGCGTGGCGTCGCATTAAAGATGTGTCGTTGCGCGTTCCGCCCAAGTCACTGCTGCACCAGGATTTAAGCTTGCTTCAGCGCGTTTTGAGAGATCTCGTGAGCGAGCAAACCCAAACCATCCGCGTCGACTCGCGGGAGCAGTTTGATGCCTTGGATACTTTTGGGGCGGAGTTTATGCCTATGGCAGTGGCCAAACTGCAGCACTACCGCGGCGAGCGTCCCATCTTTGATCTTTACTCCATCGACGAAGAAATTGCCCGCGCCTTGGCGCGCCGCGTGGAGTTGAAGTCTGGTGGCTATTTGATCGTCGACCAAACTGAAGCGCTGACAACTATCGACGTGAATACAGGTGGTTTTGTCGGTGCGCGCAATTTTGACGATACGATTTTCAAGACCAACCTGGAAGCGTCTCAGGCCATTGCCCGTCAATTGCGTTTGCGCAATCTGGGCGGCATCATCATCGTGGACTTCATCGATATGGTGCGCGAAGACCACCGTGAGGCCGTGCTGGCCGAGTTCCGCAAACAGCTGGGCCGTGACCGTGTCAAGACCACAGCCGGGGGCTTTTCGCATTTGGGCTTGGTAGAAATGACCCGTAAGCGCACCCGCGAATCACTAGCCCACATGCTGTGTGAGCCATGTGCGGCCTGCGAGGGCAAAGGCATTGTCAAAACGGCGCGCAGTGTCGCTTACAACATCTTGCGTGAAATTTTGCGTGAGGCACGCCAGTTCAATCCGCGCGAGTTTCGCGTGGTGGCGTCGCCCCGGGTGATTGAGCTGTTTCTGGATGAAGAAAGCCAGCATTTGGCGGGCTTAAGTGAGTTCATTGGCAAGCCGGTGTCGCTGCAAAGCGAGGCAGCCATGGGCCAGGAACAGTACGATATTGTGTTGTTGTAGTCGCTAGCGAGTAATTTATACCGTGACGGTACCCAAGACTGCCAATGCGGCGCCCATTCCCATACTGACGTACCACCAGATTGCCAAGGCTCCAGCCAGGGGCGCGCCTTTTCGCAGCTTGTATGTTGCTCCGCAGGACTTTGCCCGCCAGATGGCTCTTTTGGCCTTGCTGGGTTACCGCGGTTTATCCATGGGCGACTTAAAGCCGTATTTGCGTGGAGAGCAGCATGGCAAGGTGGTCGGCATTACCTTTGATGATGGGTACGTGAACAACCTGACGCACGCATTGCCGGTCTTGCAGCGCCACGGCTTCACATCGACTTGCTACGCAGTGAGCCAATTGCTGGGCAAAACCAATGCATGGGATATTCCTAACGGCATTGCCCAGGTGCCGTTGATGACCGATGTGCAGCTTCAGCAATGGGTGGCGGGCGGCCAGCAGGTGGGGGCGCATACGCGTAACCACGTGCATCTGCCAGATGTCTCATCGGAACTGCTTGAGCAGGAAATCGCATTGAGTCGCCAAGAGCTAGAAGCCAGCGCGGTTAGCGCCGTAGCGCACTTCTGCTACCCCTACGGTGATTTGGATGGCGAGACGGTTGCCGCGGTAGGTGACGCGGGGTTTGAATCGGCTACGACGACGCGCCGGGGGCGCTGCTATAGGGGCGAATCGATGTTGGAGCTCCCGCGGGTACCAGTTTTGCGGTCGACAACGCGACTCCTTTTGTGGCTGAAAATCGCGACTCGCTACGAAGACAGGCGCAGGGTGTGATCTCAGCTGACTTGAGAGCACTTGGCGTGGTGGCACCTACGGAGGGTTCGCAGCGCTTACGTGTCGCGGTTCTGAATCGATTGTTCAAGCCTACAGGCGGCGGGGCTGAACGCTATTCCATAGCGCTGGTAGAGCAGCTAGCCCAACAGCATGAGATTCATGTGTTTGCGCAAGAGATTTCGCACCAGTTCCCCGGTGTGACCTACCACCACGTACCGCTACCATTTCGTAGGCCGCGTTGGCTCAACCAACTTTGGTTCGCGGCCGCCACTTGGTGGCAGACCCGTTGTGGTTTTGACATCGTGCATTCGCACGAGAACACTTGGCACGGCAATGTTCAGACAGTGCACGTTTTGCCGCTGCTATACAACCTGTTTGTAGGGCGCACCGGTATAAAAATGGCCCTGCGTTGGCTCAAGGTAGTGACAAGCCCTAGGTTGTTGACTTATCTGGGTCTGGAAAAGCTACGCTTTCGGGTGTCCGACGGACGCAGCATTGTTTTGTCGTCAGTAAGCTTGCACGCCAAGATGCGGAAAACCTTTCCGTACACTCAGGCATCCTTGCGCATTGTGACGCCTGGTATTAATGAGGTGAGCGGCCCTGCATCAAACAAATTGAAAACTCAAGCCCGTATGGCCTTGGGTTTGCCCGTGGAGGGGTTTTGTATTCTTTTGGTCGGCAATGACTTTCGCAAGAAAGGATTGCCTGCGCTACTGACAGCGCTACAACAGTTGCCAGAAAATTGTAATGTAGCCGTGGTGGGCAACCCTGCACAAATCACGTTCGTCGAGTCCGACATCGCGCAGAGGGGTTTGAAGGATCGGGTGTTTTTTTTAGGAGCCCTGGCATCGGTGCAGCCCGCGTACCAAGCGGCGGATTGTTTGGCCCATCCAACCCTGGAAGACACCTTTGCGATGGTTGTGCTGGAAGCGCTGAGTCACGGCTTACCGGTGGTGGTAAGCAACGCTCGCTACTGTGGAATATCGGAGTTGTTGACGGAGGGTCAAAACGCTCAGCTGTTGGACAACCCTCTGGATGGGGATGCCTTGGCGGAATTGCTTAAGCACGTTTATGGCGATGCAGACTTACGCACAAAACTATCGGCAGGTGCTGTGGCGTTTGCGGGACAACATCTTTGGTCCCGGCAGGCATTGCAACTAGATGCAATCTACCAATCGGTAAATAAGTTAAGGAATTAGGCCAGCAACCCGACGGAGTCCTGGCCCAGCCGGTACAGGCGTGCATACGCACCGTTCTTCTCCAAAAGCTCCGCATGCGTGCCCATTTCAAGAACAGTGCCTGCGTCCATTACTACGATGCGGCTGGCGTGCATCACAGTGGACAACCGGTGCGCAATGATCAGGGTCGTACGACCTTGCATCAAAATCTGCAAAGCCTCTTGTACTGCCCGTTCGGATTCAGTGTCCAGCGCTGAAGTGGCCTCATCCAGAATAAGAATTGGCGCATTTTTATACAGTGCCCGAGCAATGGCCAGCCGCTGACGTTGACCTCCCGAAAGCTGGGCTGCGTTGTGCCCCACCACGGTTTCAATTCCTTCAGGCAAATCTTCCAGAAAGCGGGACAGGTTTGCCGCCTGCAGGCAGGCCTTGACTTTGGCAGTGTCTAACGGTAATCCCAATGCCACATTGGCGGCCACACTGTCGTTAAGCATGACGACGTGCTGGCTGACCAAGGCAAACTGCGACCGCAAAGACCCCAAGGACCAGTCCTGCAGTCGAACGCCATCCAGGTGAACCTGACCTGAAGAGCATTCCACAAATCGGGGCAGTAGGTTCATCAATGTTGTTTTCCCTGAGCCGGATGATCCGACAAATGCCACCGTGTCTCCAGGATTCACGGCTAGGTTCAACGACTTGATGGCCGCAGTGTTCGCACCTGGGTAGAACACATGCACTTCCTCAAACGCGATATGGCCGACCGCGCGCGGCTTGACGTAGCTACCACTGGTTTCATCAGGTACTTCGTGAATCAAGTCCAGCGCACGCTCCAGTGCGACCAAGCCACGGGTAATCGGGCTGGACACTTCAGACAATTGGCGTATGGGAGCGATGATCATTAGCATGGCGGTTACGAATGCTACGAAACTACCCACAGAAGTACCACTACTCGCGCTTTGTAACAAAGCAACAGATATGACTGCTGACAAGGCTACGGCCGCCACCATCTGCGTCAGCGGAGTCATGGCCGCGCCCGCAACTGTGGATTTCATTGCCAGGCGACGCAGGGACTCGCTGAGGCGCTCGAAGCGACTAGCTTGAAGACTCTGGGCCGAATACAAGCGAACATCGCGGTGCGCCAGCACGTTTTCTTCCACAACATAAGCGAGCTCGTCAGTAGCGTCTTGGTTGACCTTGGTGAGGTGGTGCACGCGCCGCGTCAGCGTTCGCATGACGAATGCAACCGCGGGAAAGATAGCAGCGACTATCAACGTAAGCTTCCAGTTTAGAAAGAACAACGAGCCTACCAAGGCCAGTGCAGCAAGGCCATTCCGGGTCAAACTAAGAATGGAGTTGACTAACATACCCGAGCCAGTTTGAACCTCGTACACCAGCGTGTTCGACAAAGCGCTTGAGCTTTGTCGCGAGAACATATCGAGCTGGGCGTGCAGGACCTTGGCGAACATTTCCTTGCGTAGCAACACCAGACCGTGCCCGGTAATTTTGGATAAGCCAATTTGTGCCACGTATCCTGCCAGTCCACGGACCGCAAATAGCGACAACAAAGATGCCGGGACCATCCAGATGTCCAAGTTGCCTTGTTGAAACCCCTCATCCAGCAGTGGCTTTAACAATGCGGGAATCATGGGCTCGGTGAGCGCACCCACAACTGCACTCAAAGCCACCAACGCCCAAGTACCTTTCAGTACACCGAAGTAGGGCAGCAAGCGAGCGATGCGCTGGAGTAAGCTGCCCATAGGCTCGCCATGGGAACCAGATGCGAGACTGTCTGCAGAATTAGAACCCAACTTTTACCTCTTTTTTTAGTCCGTTACGCAAGATGCGGGTTGGAGATTTGTTCTGTCACGATTGTCTCTCAGACCCAAGGCCATCAGTATGCCTAGCGCTACGCAAAAATAATCACCCATCAGGTCGTCGTAAAGCGGCGAGTTGAACATGCATGTGATGAAAAGCATGACGACTAGCGACCGCGCAGCACTTTTGGTAGGTGGATCGAATGCTTTGGTGTCCATGAAGATCGCGCACAGCAGTCCAACAAAAAGCAGCGCTCCCGCAGCACCTAACTCTACCGTCCATAGCAATAGCTCTTGGTGGGGATTGCTGCCATTGCCCGCACCAAACAGCGCATCGCCTTGTACGCCATAAAGGCGTTTGATTACTGGTGTCCAGTTACCGATACCGTAGCCTGCCAATGGCTTATCGGCGATGGCTTGGATTGACAGATTCCACATGTTGAGCCGCGCGCCCACAGAGCTGTGGACGTCAGGCGTAGCTTTGTAACTTTCCAGCTCCTGGGCTGCCTGTCCTACGCGGTGCTGAAACTGGGGCAGCGTGTAGAACAGCGCCAATCCAAGCAGGATTGGGATGGCGATGGAAGCTACAGGACGCAGTTTGGCGGGAATTCCGAATAGGGCGGCCAGACAAATTGCAACGATTGCTAAGAGATAGCCGGTGCGTCCAGGCATCAGGATCAGCACATTTGCCAAGCTAGCGAAGGCCAGACATTTGCTCCAGACGTTCACAGAGCGGTGTCCACGCCCTAAATGCCACACCAGGCTCGCTGTAGTTGCCAGCATGATGGATTGATCTAGATAACTGTCAGCATAAGGAACATATTGCGTCAGGGGATCTGCAGGACCTGATGCCCGCATTACCCAAGGTAGTGGTATGTCAAATGCCATCAACCAAGAGCTAACCAAAGTCAGGGCTTGTCCCATAAAAAGTGCGGCGATCGCCCACTGGGCATCACGCCGGCAACGCAAGAGATAGACAAGGATGGGGATCATCATTAACTTGCCGTGCTTCACAAAGGCCGTAAGGGCATTCTCCGGCTCTGCGCCACTCCAAAGCAGACTCGCACTCCAAAGCAGCATAGCGAGCAAGATGACATTGCTGGTGTGTTGGTGCACTAGGTATAGCGGTTGTTGTCTGAATGCCAAGCCCTTTAACAGGTAAATCAAAGCTATGACAAACAGAAGCGCCTTCGCCAAACTCAGCAGTGCGATAGGAAGGCTGACAGCGAGAGCCAAAAATACGACGAATAAGACTCTCAGATTAAGCTTGAGTGCAACCAAAGCCATTCCATTGAGTGATGGGACTTTTAATCCAAAGGCCGTGTAAAAACTGGCGCCTCCGCGGGGACTTTCCATTGATTGCCTTTTTGTATCTCCAAGGCCTTTACATAACGGTAAAAGGTGCCTTCGAAGTTACCCAGTGCGATCACAAAGCCTGGCCAGCCATCCAAAAATCCTCGCTTAAAGATGTAATGTTTGATAAAGGACCACAGCCCGTGGCTTAACGCGGTCCACATAGAGACCGGCTTACCCGAAACGCGCTCCGCTCCAAGTGTTGAATAGCGATTGGCCTTGTGCATAACCTCCGCCATATTTTTGAAGGGGAACTGCCAAATAGCGTGATGCAAATGACCGATGGGACTGGCGCTGTGCATTACGTAACCTTCATGCACCGCCTTCAGTTCGTACGACATCTTGCCCTTTTTGAACAGCTGGGGTTGGCGGTAATTGGGATACCAGCCCGACTGGCGTATCCACTGGCCCATGAAGAAATTGCGTCGGGGCATCCAATAGGCGTCTAGTGCCTTTGGATCTTCGGTAACTGCCCGTATTTCATTCGCAACTTCCACTGTGCAGCGTTCATCTGCGTCAAGGCTAAATATCCATTCGTGGCTGCACGCTGCGATAGCATGATTACGAAGGTCACCGAATCCTTTAAACTCAACTTGGATGACGCGAGCTCCCAGCTTGGTTGCGATTTCAGGTGTTCCATCCGTGCTCCAGGAGTCCACCACTATGACCTCATCCGCCCAGTGTGCGCTTTCAATTGTGGAAGCCACTTTTTCCGCCTCGTTGAAGGCGATTATGTAGACGGAAATGTTGCTCATCGGAGGTGTTAGTATTCAGCCGTTTTCAAATGCGCGCCAGCCAAAGGGCAAGTCGCGTAGTCTAGTCCAAAATGACACCTCCACTCCTAGTCTCTGTGGTGATAACCACCTTCAACCGCAGCGACGCGTTGCTGGTCGTGCTGGAGGGCCTCATAAACCAAACGGACACTGACTTTGAAGTCATCGTGGCTGACGACGGCTCGCGGGAAGAGCATGTCAAGATTCTGGTGCAGTCGCCACTAGCACGGTCCCTCAAAGTTATACATGTTTGGCATCCTGACATCGGATTTACCGCCTCTCGTATCCGAAATAGGGGTGTAGCCGCTAGTCAGGGTGGTTACATCATCTTTATGGATGGTGACTGTGTTCCAGAAGCGGATTTCATCGCACGTCATAGGGCACTTGCTGCGCCGGGCTGCTTTTTGAATGGCAGCCGTGTTTTATTGTCTGACCGTCTTACGCAACAAGTCACCCACGGCCGCGAACGACTGATAGGGCGATCAATGGCGTACTGGATCAAACAAAGGATCCTTGGTAATGCTAACAAGCTCACCGGCCTGCTCCGGCTGCCCGATTGGAAGGGGCGAATGGATCGCGGCGTTGCTTGGACGCGGGTTCGAAGTTGCAATATGGCGGTCTGGCGGACGGACTTTGAGCGTATTGACGGGTTTGATGAATCCTTTGTAGGCTGGGGCCATGAGGATGCGGACTTTGTATTGCGTTTGCACCATGCAGGTGTGTTACGTAAAAACGGATTTTGTTCCACCGAGGTGTTCCACTTGTGGCACAAGGAGGCATTGCGTACCGAAGCCTCACAGAATGCTGCAACGGTGGCCCATCGTGCACTGACCGACATCACGGTGCCTACACTCGGTTACGCGCAACATCGACCCAACGATGATGCTGTCATAGCAAGGCTGGGATAATGGAAATATGAAAAGACGCTTGTTTCTCTTGGTAGCTTTGGTTTTATCCAGTATTTCAGCTTGGGCGCAGTTTCGGGTTGAGGTTTCTGGAGTGGGACTGACGCAGTTACCCATAGCTATCACTACGTTTCGAGGTGATGATGTCGCCCCGCAAAAGATGGGGGCTATCGTGCTTGCCGATCTGGAGCGTAGTGGGCAGTTTCGCGGTGTTGACACAGCGGCTGCTCCATTGGACGAAAGTGCCCGGCCCGATTTTTCAAATTGGCGCCAGCGCGGATCGGATGCACTAGTAGTCGGCAGTATCATCCGCCTGGCCGATGGGCGATTTGATGTCCGCATGAGGTTGTGGGATGTGGTACGTGGGCAAGATTTGGGAGGTCAAAGCTTTGCAGTACTGCCTGCGGACTTGCGCCTTGTCGCGCACCGTCTGGCCGATTTCGTGTACGAAAAGCTGACGGGTGAGCGGGGCGTATTTAGCACTCGCATTGCCTACGTTACTAAAAACGGCCAGAGCTTTAATTTGTGGGTGGCCGATGCTGATGGCGAGAATGCACAAAGCGCCCTCAACAGCGGTGAGCCAATCATCTCTCCTGCTTGGGCACCCAATGGGAATCAGCTGGCGTATGTGTCTTTTGAGTCCCGCAAGCCTGTGATCTTTGTGCACGATGTCGCAACGGGAAAGCGGCGTTTGGTGGCCAATTTCAAGGGGTCTAACAGTGCCCCTGCGTGGTCACCTGACGGAAAGAACTTGGCCGTTACGCTCAGCCGCGATGGCGGATCGCAGCTGTTTTTGATGGATGCCAATGGTGGCGAACCTAAACGCCTAGCGCAATCGGGCTCGATTGATACCGAACCTAATTTCACCGCCGATGGGAAGTCCATTTACTTCGTCAGTGACCGAGGCGGTTCCCCGCAAATTTACAAAATGCCCGCAACCGGCGGCGCACCAGAAAGAGTTACTTTTAACGGCTCCTACAACATCTCCCCTTCGGTCAGTCCGGATGGTAGGTGGTTAGCTTTCATCTCTCGTGTTAACGGCTCATTCAAGCTCCATGTGATGGAGCTGAGTACGGGTACGGTAAACGCCATTACCGACACCGTTGCAGATGAAAAACCCAGATTCTCAGCCAACAGCCGTTTGATTATTTACGCGACACAGCAACAAGGTCGTGAGGCTTTGATGACTGCGACTCTAGACGGGAAAATTAAGGCCCGGTTGTCTGGTCAAAGTGGCGATATCCGGGAGCCTGACTGGGGCCCGATGCAAAAAAACTAACTGTATATCAGGAGTAATTCATGATCCGTTTGGTGTTGGCGATTTTAGTTGTCGCTAGCTTAGCTGCGTGTAGTACGCCCATGATTGTAGATAACGTGCCGGTTGAGGATCGGTCCAGCACTGCTGCAAGCTCAGCGGGCGCTGCTGGCTTACCCAAACCGGGTGGGCAGAGCGAGGTTGCCGCCGTGAACACGGCCCAGATCAACCCCGACGATTTGTCACTGGCTGCGGGTCGTACCGTGTATTTCGACTACGACAGCTTCGTCATTCGCCCAGAGTTTCAAGGTCTTGTAGAGGCGAGTGCCAAGCGCATGCAAGCTGATCCTGCGCAAAAGCTTGTTATTGAAGGCCACACGGATGAGCGTGGGGGACGGGAGTACAACTTGGCCTTAGGACAGAAGCGGGCTGATGCGGTACGCCGCGCCTTGAGCCTCTTGGGTGTATCGGAGTCCCGCATGGAGTCTGTCAGTTTTGGCAAAGAGAAGCCTGCGGTTGTGGGGGCCACGGAAGCGGCAATGGAAAAAAATCGACGTGCAGAAATTAGTATCCGATGACTCATTTTTTCAAAATGCTCAGCCCTGGTAGCTTTCGGGCGACGGTATGTTTTAGTGCATTGATAGCTTTGTCATCTGCCCATGCAGGGCTTTTTGATGATGAAGAAGCTCGCCGCGCTATTTTGGATCTACGTCAAAAGGTTGAAGCAGCCAAGGTGGATACCGATCAAAAATTCGCAGATCAACTTAAACGATCTACTGACGAGTCCGCTCAGTTGCGTCGAAGTCTGCTGGATCTGCAAAGCGAAATTGAAGGCCTGCGTGCTGAACTAGCCAAGCTGAAGGGCCAAAACGAGCAATCGGTGCGTGACTTGGCAGACATTCAAAAGCGCCAAAAAGATATGACCCAGTCGGTGGACGACCGGTTGCGCAGATTTGAGCCAGGCAAGGTCACCTTGGATGGTCGTGAATTCATGGCAGAGCCCGTCGAGCGCCGCGATTACGAAGCTGCACTTGCCATGTTCCGCAAAGGCGAGTTCGGTGCAGTGCAGGTGGTATTCGTCGATTTCCTGAGTCGCTATGCCAATTCGGGTTACCGCTCTTCTGCCTTGTTCTGGCTGGGCAATGCACAGTACGCCACCAAGGACTACAAAGAAGCTATGGCAAATTTCCGCAACTTGGTTGTTGGGGCTCCCGATCACCAGCGCGCGCCTGAGGCTATGTTGGCCATTGCCAATTGCCAATTGGAGCTGAAAGACACCAAAGGCGCACGCAAAACGCTAGAGGAGTTGCTTGTCAATTTCCCAAATACCGATGCAGCAGCTGCGGGGAAAGAGCGGCTCGCTCGGTTCAAGTAAGTGGATGTTATGAATGGGTTAGCTCAGCCTGACGACGTGTCCTTTGAATCGGTGGGCCTACAGCGTAGGTTCTCGGGTCTCGACCGGCTTTACAGCGTCAAGGGAGGAGATGCGATACGTCAGTCGCATGTGGTGGTGGTAGGTATTGGCGGCGTGGGGTCTTGGGCTGCAGAGGCCTTGGCACGCAGTGGGGTGGGGCGTTTGACGCTGATAGATATGGACCACATCGCTGAGTCCAATATCAATCGTCAAGTTCATGCGCTCACGCCGACGGTTGGTATGGCTAAGGTGCAGGCCATGCGGGAACGCATCTTTGACATAAACCCAACTTGCTTAGTGCAATGTATTGATGATTTTGTAGAGCCAGAGAATTGGGCCCATTTGCTGCCGAAGGATGCCGACGCTGTCATAGACGCATGCGATAACGTCAAAGCTAAAGTGGCTATGGCGGCTTGGTCGCGGGCGCAGCGTGAAGTTGCATTCATCGCGGTGGGTGCAGCTGGTGGTAAGCGCTTAGCCCACAAGATCGATATTGCGGATCTGAGTGAGACTACGCACGATCCATTGATGGCCCAAGTGCGGTACCAACTGCGCAAAGTTTATGGCGCTCCGCGCGATGGAAAAAGAATGGGAGTGAGCTGCGTTTTTAGTCGCGAGGCGGTAGCTCCTCCTGACCCCTCTTGTGCTCTGCAAGGAGACGGTTCGCTCAACTGTCACGGATATGGCTCCGTCGTCACAGTGACTGCTACTTTCGGTATGTGCGCCGCAGGGTGGGTATTGGATAAATTTTCTGCGTCAGCCGCAGAGGCGAGTAAAAAAACACTATAATTTGAGGCTACGCGGAATTCAAGACGAAAGTCGAGAAATCTGTCGGGACGTTAGCTCAGTTGGTAGAGCAGCGGACTTTTAATCCGTTTGTCGTGGGTTCGACCCCCGCACGTCCCACCAATTTTTTGGGGAATTTAGCTCAGCTGGTAGAGCAGCGGACTCTTAATCCGTAGGTCGAGAGTTCGAATCTCTCAGATCCCACCAATTGAATCAAGGAGTTAGCCGAAAGGCTGACTCCTTTTTTCTTTGTGGCGTGACAAAAACGTGACGGACTCCAACACGTTCTCAGCCCGGGCACTTTCGATTCGCATGGCAGCTTGGGCCAGATGCTCTGTCCCATACTTTGCATAGCGGTCCACCATTTCCCGAGACTTCCGTAAGCACCCAGCCAACACAGGTTGACTGCCTGGTAGCGTTCAGGTTTGTGGCGTCCAACGGTGCGGAAGCAGATCGTCGATCTGGCTGTTTCTTTGCGTTGGCAGCCGGGTGAGAATGTCCTTCATGTAGGCATACGGGTCATGCCCATTGATCTTGGCGCTTTGGATCAGGCTCATCACGG
>JANYEE010000146.1 GCA_025363275.1 Burkholderiales bacterium
GGCCCAAGCCGTGCGCCAGGTGCGCACGCTGTACGCCAACAACGGCACCCTGTCGGCCCAAATCGCCTTGCGTGAAACCGATATCAGCCGCGCCCAAACCGAAGTGGCCCGCGCTACCGATGACCTGAAACGCCGCCAGTCTTTGGTGGGCAATGGCGCCGTGTCCAAGGAAGAACTGCAACACGCACAGTCGCAACTGGCAGCGTCGCAAAATGCCTTGGCTACAGCGCAGGCCGGTGCCACCGCCGCACGCGGTCAGTTGACCAGCAACCAAAGCATGACCGACGGCACCAGCATTGAATCGCACCCCAGCGTGCTGGTGGCGGCCGCCAAAGTACGTGAAGCCTACCTGGCCGCGCAGCGCGCCGCCCTGCCCGCGCCGGTGGATGGCTATGTAGCTAAGCGCACGACGCAATTGGGCCAGCGCGTAGCCGCGGGTACCCCGCTGATGTCCATCATCCCGCTCAACCAAGTGTGGGTGGATGCCAACTTCAAGGAAGTGCAACTGCGCAACATCCGCATTGGCCAGCCCGTGCATTTGACGGCCGACCTGTACGGCAAAAAAGTGGAATACCAGGGCCAAGTGGCTGGCTTGGGTATTGGCACCGGCGCTGCATTTGCACTGCTGCCTGCACAAAACGCCACCGGTAACTGGATCAAGGTGGTGCAGCGCGTGCCCGTGCGCATTGCCTTGAGCGCCGAGCAACTGCAAGCCAACCCCCTGCGCGTGGGCTTATCGATGGAAGCCACCATCGACGTGACGGACAAGACCGGCAAGGCTTTGGCCGATGCACCCCGCAGCGCGCCCATGGTGCAGACCCAGGTGTTTGCTGCGCTGGACTCCAAGGCCGACGCTGAAGTGCGCCGCGTGATTGCCGCCAACTCTCCACGCAAGTAATTCGCTATGAGCACTGCGCCCAAGCACATTGACTATCCGCCGCTGGAAGGCTCGGCCCGGATGTGGGGCACGATTGCGCTGTCTGCAGCCACGTTCATGAACGTGCTGGACTCATCGATTGCCAACGTGTCCTTGCCCGCCATCGCGGGTGATCTGGGCGTGAGCCCCAACCAGGGCACCTGGGTCATCACCAGCTTTGGTGTGGCCAATGCCATTGCTGTTCCGCTAACCGGCTGGCTATCGCAACGCTTTGGTCAGGTCCGCCTGTTTGTCATGAGCGTGTTGCTGTTCGTGCTGGCCTCCTGGCTGTGCGGCTTGGCACCCAATATGGCCACGCTGATCGCCTTCCGCATTCTGCAAGGTTTTGTGGCTGGCCCGATGATTCCACTATCGCAATCGCTACTGCTCTCCAGCTACCCCAAGGCGCTGGCCGGCACGGCTATGGCTATGTGGGGCATGACCACGCTGGTGGCCCCGGTAATGGGGCCGCTCTTGGGCGGCTGGATCACGGACAACATCTCCTGGCCGTGGATTTTCTACATCAACATCCCGATTGGTTTGCTGGCCGCAGCGGCGTCTTGGCAGCTTTACCGCAAACGCGAATCTGCGACTCAAAAACTCCCGATTGACAGTGTGGGCCTGAGCCTGCTGGTGATCTGGGTGGGGGCGCTGCAGATCATGCTGGACAAGGGCAAAGAGCTGGATTGGTTCCATTCCGGCGAAGTGATTGTTCTGGGCATCGTCGCGCTAGTCGGCTTCCTGATCTTTGTGGCCTGGGAGCTGACCGAGAAGCACCCGGTGGTGGACCTCACGCTGTTTAAGCGGCGTAACTTCTGGGCGGGCACGCTGGCCATTTCGGTGGGCTACGGATTGTTCTTTGGCAATGTGGTGTTGCTGCCCCTGTGGCTGCAGCAGTACATGGGCTACACATCGACTGAAGCCGGCTTTGTGCTGGCCCCGGTGGGTTTGATGGCGATCTTGTTCTCACCCGTAGTGGGCAAAAACGTGGGGCGGGTTGACCCGCGCTATTTCGCCACCTTTGCCTTCATGGTGTTTGCACTGGTGCTGTGGATGCGTTCCAACTTCAACACCCAGGCCGATGAAGCCACCATCCTGGTGCCGACCATCATCCAGGGCGTGTCGATGGCCTTCTTCTTCATCCCGCTGCTGTCGATCATTCTGTCGGGCTTGCCGCCCGACCGGATTCCTGCCGCATCGGGTTTGTCCAACTTTGTGCGTATCACCGCCGGTGCGTTTGGCACGTCGATTGTCACCACCGTGTGGCAAGACCGCGCCGCGCTGCACCATGCGCAATTGGCAGAAGCCATCAACACCGGCAACTCGGCGGCCACCAGTGCGCTGGCGGGCATGCAGGCCACGGGCA
>JANYEE010000216.1 GCA_025363275.1 Burkholderiales bacterium
CGCGCTGCGCCACACGCTGATAGAGCATGAGTTGCGCCAGGGCTGGCGCGGGCCGGAGGGCGCTGAGACGTTGGCGCCAGACCTCACCGATACCGACCCCGCCATCGCGCAGGCCCTGTCGGACTACGACGACGATGACACGCTGCGCCTGGGCGTGGTGACCCGGGCTACGCCTAAGAGCGTGAGTCTGGTACTGGCCAATGGTGAGGTGGTCAAGGTGGAAGGCGCGGGTTTACGCCAAGCGCAAGCGGGCTTGTCGGACAAGGCCACGCGGGCCCAGCGCATTGCGCGCGGAGCGGTGGTGCGTGTATTGCAGCAGGGCAAAGTCTGGGTCATCACCCAGTGGCCGCAGGCCGAAGGGGCTCTGGTGGCGCTCGACCCGGCCAACGGCGATGTACGCGCTTTGGTGGGTGGCTTTGACTTTCACCGCAACCAGTTCAACCACGTGACCCAGGGTTGGCGCCAGCCGGGCTCCAGCTACAAGCCGTTTATTTATTCGGGCGCTATTGAGGCCGGCATGCAGCCCGATACGCTGATCAACGATGCGCCTTTGGAGAATGTGGGCAGCTGGTCGCCCCAAAACGACGATGGCAGCACCGATGGCCCCATCAGCCTGCGCCATGCGCTGGCGCGCTCCAAAAACCTGGTGTCTATCCGCCTGGTGCAGTTGCTCGGCCCCCAGGGCGCGCGCAATTGGACCAGCCGCTTTGGGTTCGATATCGACCGCCAACCCGACAATCTGACCCAGGCGCTGGGCACCGGCTCCACCAACCCCCTGCAACTGGCGGGCGCTTACGCCGTGCTGGCCAATGGCGGCTTCAAGGTGGCGCCGCAGTTCGTTCGCCGCATCACCAATGCTGCGGGCGAAACCGTGTTTGAAACCCCGGTGCAGACCTTGGCCGAAGAACAGCGCGTGGTGCCCCAGCGCAACACCTTCATGGTGGCCAGCCTGCTGCAAGAGGTGACCCGCAGCGGCACCGCTGCGCGCGCGCAGGCTTCGCTCAAGCGCCCCGACCTGTATGGCAAGACTGGCACTACTGACGACGTGGTTGACGCCTGGTTTGCCGGCTACCAGCCCAGCCTGGTGGCCGTGGTGTGGGTGGGGCATGACACGCCGCGCAGCCTGGGTTCGCGCGCATCCGGCTCGGCTTTAGCTTTGCCCGCGTGGATCGAGTTCATGGCCACCGCGTTGAAGAACGTGCCGGTGCAAGAGGTGCCAGCCCCGCAAGGCGTGGTGCAAATCGATGGCGACTGGCGTTACAGCGAGTGGGCTGACGAAGGGTCGATCCGCACCTTGGGTTTGAATGACGAAGTCATCAGCCCGGCCTTGATCGTTCACCCGACGTCTGCGCCTACCGCTACACAATAAATTAAATACCGAGGGAGCCCGAGCGATGAAAGTAGACAGCGCGCTGCGTAATGATTTGGTCAAAGTCGCCTTGCAGGCGGTGCTGGCGCTGTTTCTGATTCCCGCACTGACCTACGGTTTTGTGCGCTACGCCCAGCGCCAGGAAGACGTCTCGTTTCTGCAGATGATCGAGACCCGCATGCTGGCCGATGCCGACATGACCTTTGAGGATAAGCAGGCGCGCATCGACTTCTACCGAGCCCGCCCGCCGTCCACCCTTTGCACCAACCACGAAGTTGCGGCCCAGGGTTACAAAGACGCCGTGTGTGAAACCTATGGAGAAACCTGGCAGTTCCACCTGGTGCGCCTGTGGTCGGCGTGGACGTTGGCAGGCAGCGCGCTGGGCTTGCTGGTGGTGGGTGGCTTGGGTGCCTTGGCTTTTAAGAAGCGCAAACTGCAAACCCGCAGCTTTGTGGTGGGCTGGCGCTTCATGATGCTGGCCAGCGCTGCAACCGTCATCCTGCAAGGTTTCTTTGCGGTGTGGTTGTCGTTCTGGGTCACCGCCTTTTTGATTCATAAATACTTCATCAAACTCATTTTGGTGGCCGGTGTGCTGGCGCTGGGTGGTGTGGCGGCCATCGTGCGCAAGATTTTCCAGAAAATCCCCAGCGATTGCCACATTGATGGCGAGCTGTTGACCGAGGCGGATGCACCCTTGCTGTGGCGGCGCATCAAGCACCTGGCGGCACGCCTGCGTACCGCACCGCCCGACCATGTGGTGGCTGGTATTGATACGAATTTCTTTGTCACCGAAGCGCCGCTGAAGGTGGGCAATAAAACCACCACCGGCCGCTCCCTGTTCATGAGCATTCCGCTGTTGCGGGTTTTGAGTATGGAAGAGGCCGACGCCGTGCTGGGGCATGAGTTGGCACACTTTCGCGGTGGCGATACCCAGGCCAGCGCAGCGCTTGGTCCCAAGCTACAGCAATACGACCACTACGTGGAAGGCATGCGCACCGGCGGGCTGACCGTAGTGGTGTTTCCCCTGATGCAGCTCTACCGCATGATTTTTCAGCTGGCGTTGTCCAGCGACAGTCGCAACCGGGAATTCAAGGCCGACCACATGGCCGCCAAGCTGGTGTCGCCTCAGGCCATAGCGCAGTCCTTGATCAAAGTCGCGGCCTACGCCCACTACCGTGCCAAGACCGAAAACGCCCTCTACCAAAGCGACAATAAGCTGGCCGGTAACCTGGGCATTGCGGACACAGTGGCCCGGGGCTTGCTGCCCTACGCGGCCTCCGATGATTTCTTTGACGACATGCGCACCGCGCATATTCCGCATCCGTTTGACAGCCACCCGCCACTGCAGCAGCGCATGCAGCAGGTGGGCCACGTGGTGCCGCCAGAGGGTTATGGTGCCGTGGTCACCCAGGTGCCAACCAAGACCTGGGCCGATGACATCATCAACGCCCCCGCCATAGAAGCGCGCCTGTGGAGCGCCTACGAGCAGCAGTTTGCCAACAACCACGAACAAGCGCTGGCCTACCGCTACGAGCCCGCTAACGACGCGCAGAAAGCGCATGTGCTCCAACATTTCCCACCGGTGGTGTTCAAGCTCAAAGGCGACGCCAGTGTGGAGATCAACTACGAGGGCATCGCACCGACAGGTGAGCCCTTGGTGCCCTGGGACAACGTCAAGACCCTGCGATACAACGACAGCAGCTTTGGCGATAGCCTGACCGTGACCCTGAACGAAAAAGGCAGGGTGGGGGCCAAGACCACCAAGGTCAAACTGCCGGGTCTGGGCAAGCAAAAAGACAGTTTCAATGCCACGCTGAGCCACTACTGGCGGCGCCACCAGATCATGCGCGCCCAGCAGTAAATCCGTGCCGGTGTTCCAGTAGCGGCGCGGTCACTCAGCGTCGCTACACTGCAGCCTTTTTATACCCACTCAACCTTTGCGAGAAAAGCCATGCACCACGTCGTTTTCAACCAAAAAGGTGGCGTCGGCAAGTCCACCATCACCTGCAACCTGGCGGCCATCAGTGCCTGGCAGGGCCTGCGTACGCTGGTGATTGACCTGGACTCGCAGGGCAACTCCACGCGCTATCTGCTGGGGGCCGATCAGCCCGAAGACCAGCCTAACGTGGCCGAGTTCTTTGAACAAAGCCTGAAGTTCACGATCCGCGACAAGTCTGCCAAGGACTACATCGTCCAAACCCAGTGGGAAGGCCTGGATGTGATGCCGTCGAGCCCGCTCTTGGACGAGATGCACAGCAAACTGGAGAGCCGCCACAAAATTTACAAGCTGCGTGACGCGCTGGAGCACCTGGCACCAGACTATGACCAGATCTACATCGACACGCCCCCGGCGTTGAACTTTTACACCCGCAGCGCCTTGATTGCGGCGCAGGGGTGCCTGATTCCGTTTGACTGCGATGACTTTTCGCGCCGCGCGCTGTACACGCTGTTGGAAAACGTCAAAGAAATCCAGGCCGACCACAATCCCGACCTGCGGGTCGAAGGCATCATCGTCAACCAGTTTCAGGCGCGGGCCAATTTGCCCCAGCGCATGGTGCAGGAGCTGATCGACGAAGGCCTGCCGGTATTGGAGCCTTACCTGGGCTCGTCGGTACGCATTCGCGAGTCACACGAGCAGGCTTTGCCGATGATCTTTCTGGACCCCACCCACAAGCTCACCCAAGAGTTCATTGCACTGCACGATTCGCTTTTATAGACGTTTTTAAGTCAAATCGGGCGCTAGCCCAGGTATTTGCTGCCTGAGTAGCTATCAAATATGTAGCAACTCTGGCGGCTACGTCAGTGAGGTGGTAAATTGTGCCCACGATGACAAAAATACCAGGCGCACAGCCTCAGTCCGTTTCGTTGGCGGCATCTCTGGCCCTGTTGGTATGGGCGGCTCCGGCTTGGGCGGGCGGTGCCGCCGACACGGCCAGTACAGAAGATCCCTACTTTGAAGATTTGCCCGTGGTGCTGACTGCGTCGCGCCTGTTGCAGCCCCAGTCCGACGCACCCAGCGCCATCACCGTGATCGACCAAAAGATGATCAAGGCCTCCGGCTTTCGCACCGTGCCCGAGCTGATGCGTCTGGTGCCGGGTATGTACGTCGGTTTTGCCGATGCCAACCGCCCGGTCGTCACGCTGCATGGCTCGGCCGATGAATTCACCCGGCGCATGCAGGTGCTGGTCGATGGCCGCAGCGTTTACCTGCCGCCCTTTGGTAATGTGAACTGGGCCAGCCTGCCCGTTCTGTTCGAAGACATCGAGCGCATCGAGGTCGTGCGCGGACCCTCGTCGGCGTCGCACGGCAGCAATGCGTTTTACGGCACCATCAACATCATCACCTTGGATGCCGCTGCACAAAATGGCACCAGCGTTTCCATCAAGGGCGGCGCAGCGACCGATGTGTCCGCGCGGGTCAGCGCAGCCGGTGAGCGATTTGACTATCGGGTGTCGGTCGGTAGCCGCGCTGACAGCGGGCTTGAAAACGGCAAACTCAACGACTACAGCGCCACCCGCCTGTTCAATTTGCGGGCCAGTTACCGCCCTGATTTCTCCAATACGGTGGACGTGCAATTGGGTGGCAGTGACGGCGTTTTGGGCCTGGGCATTTATGGGCGCCCAGAAGATGCATTCCGCGAAACCACGGCCAGAACCGATTTTCAGATGCTGAGTTGGCAACACGTCTGGTCCCGCAATGATGAGACCCGGCTGACCTTTTCGCGCACGGCCTACCGCACGCTTGACCCCCATGTGTGCGTGGATTCCAGTGCCTGCCAGGGTACGGCTCCACCACGCGTTGCCGGCTCTACCGGTTTCATTGCCCAGCCCAACACCAGCGAGCGCACTGAGCTGGAAGTGCAAAACACCCACCAGCTTAGCCCAGACAACCGGCTGGTGTGGGGCGGCGGCATGCGCCGTGATGCGGCCGACTATTCCTTGCTGCTGCAGACCCCCACCACCATCAACCCCTGGCGTCTATTTGCCCACGATGAATGGCGTGCTACTCCGCAAACGGTGTTCAACATCGGTGCCATGCTGGAGAACGATGGCTTGGGAAACACCAGCAACGCGCCCCGCATCTCTGTCAATTACCACCTGACTCCGCAGCAAACGCTGCGCCTGGGCTGGTCGACCGCCACGCGCAGTCCGGCCATGTCAGAGGCCTTGATCAAAGCAGACAACACCGTGTTGGGTGGCACTTATGTGCAACCTTTGTTGCCGCTCAAACCCGAGCGCATTGAGACCCGCGAACTTGGTTATCTAGGCGAGTTCCACTCCATGGCCCTGACGCTGGATGTGCGCCTGTACCAAGAGCGGGTGAACGACCAGATCTGGTACGACAAGTGGGTCATCGTCACACCCAACATCAACGACAGCCCAGACAGTTTCAAAAATCTGTTCTCTGCCGAATTCAAAGGCTTGGAGATCACGCTGAAACACCAGTGGGACGCAGGGCGCAGTTTTGTGGTGGGCAACTATGCCTACCAGGAGGCATCGGCGGGTTTAAGCGCCCTGCCAACCCAGTACAACAGCCCCGTGTCGGGCTACGCTGGCCCGTCTTACCTCACTGGTTTTCCAAGCTGGGGTGCACTGCTGCAGGCGTTGTACCAGCAGCAATACTTTGATTCCTACCCCGAGTTAACGCCCCGTCACAGCATGAGCTTGCTCCTGTCGCAGGACCTGGGTAGTGGTTGGCGCGTCGGTGCAGGCTACTACTACCGCAGTCAGGTGCGGGTTGGGGATGTGAGTCTTGATGTGACGCCGGAGACGGTCATGCACCGGCTCGATCTCAACCTGTCCAAATCCTTCAAGCTAGACAAGGGTGCGCGTGCTGAGGTGACGCTGGTAGTGCAAAACGCCACGCAAGACGACTACACCAAGTACGGCACCGTGAATGCTGCAGCCGAGATACCATTTGTGCGCCGCGCCTGGCTGGGCGCTACCTTTAGTTTTTGAGCTGAATTAAGAGACAAAAAGGGCTGGGGCCCAGGTGTTTATTGTCTGAGTAGCTATGAATTAGATAGCGCTTGTGTTCTGCCCCGCTGCAACACTTGGCGGTCTGCATGGCCTGGCACAAAGTGCACCACCAGGGCATCCATCAGCGCGTGGGCTTTGGCTGAGTGGTCGCCGCCAAAATTGCACACATACACATCCAGTGTCACCGCAGCTTTCTCGGGCCAGGTGTGCACACACAGGTGCGACTCGGCCAGCAGCACCGTAGCGGTCACGCCACCAGGCCCCTCGCTGCTGGCCGGAAAGCTATGCATCAGTTGGTTGACGGCTTGCAGCCCCGCCGTGTGGACGGCTTGTACACAGGCGGCCAAGAGCTGGTCGGCATCGGTCAGCCAATGTGGATCGCATTGGCAGTGACTGAGATCGGCGGTGAGGTGCAGGCCTTGCATGAGGGGGTCGGGAGTAGGGCTGGTGAGCAGCGACTGTAGGCGATTTTGGGGCCACGCTCTGGGCCAGTAAAATGCGGGGTTACCTGTCTCAGCCCCCGCCCCCACCCAACCCGGAGCAGCCCCACCATGGCCCCCACGCAAACCACCCCCACCGAAGTCATGCCTGGCACATCGCCCAATGCCCCGCAAATGGCCAACGCCATCCGCGCGCTTGCCATGGATGCCGTGCAGGCGGCCAACTCGGGCCACCCCGGCGCGCCCATGGGCATGGCCGATATGGCGGTGGCTTTGTGGGGCCAGCATTTAAGCCACAACCCTAGCAATCCGCTGTGGCTGAACCGTGACCGCTTCGTACTGTCCAACGGCCATGGTTCCATGCTGATTTACGCGCTCTTACACCTGACCGGCTACAAGCTGCCGATCGACGAGCTGAAAAACTTCCGACAACTGCACAGCAAAACCGCTGGCCATCCCGAAGTGGGCGTCACCCCCGGTGTGGAAACCACCACCGGCCCGCTGGGCCAGGGCATTACCAATGCCGTGGGTATGGCGCTGGCCGAGAAGCTGCTGGCCTCGGAGTTCAACCGCAAAGACGGCGATGTGGAGCACAACGTGGTGGACCACCACACCTATGTGTTCCTGGGCGACGGCTGCCTGATGGAAGGCATTAGCCACGAAGCGGCATCGCTCGCTGGTGCCTGGAAGCTCAACAAGCTGATCGCGCTGTACGATGACAACGGCATTTCCATCGATGGCCAAGTAGCCCCCTGGTTTGCCGACAACACCGCGCTGCGCTTTGTGTCCTACGGCTGGAACGTTCTGGGCCCGATTGACGGCCACAACGCCGACGTCGTGGCCCATTCGATTGCCGAAGCCAAGAAATCCAC
>JANYEE010000240.1 GCA_025363275.1 Burkholderiales bacterium
GGTCAATGTCATCAAACGGGGTGGCGAACACTTGCTATCGCTGATTGAGGGCACGCTGGACATGGCCCACATTGAAAGCGGCAAGCTGACGCTGAACGTGAAGCCCATGCAATTTGCCAGCGGGATGGAAGAGCTGGCCAGCATGTTTGAACTGCAGGCGGCGGATAAAGGCCTGGCCTTTCAATACGAGGTGCAGGGCAGCGTGCCACAGTGGGTGCGTGCCGATGAAAAACGGGTGCGGCAAATCTGCATCAACCTGCTGGGCAATGCCATCAAGTTCACCACCAATGGCAGCGTGCGCCTGGTGTTGCGCTACGCCCGCGAAATGGCTCACATTGAAATTCACGACACCGGGCCCGGCATGACGGCCCAAGAGTTGGACCGTATTTTCGAACCCTTCACACGTGGTGATGCGACCGCGACGAGTGGAAGCGGTTCGGCCGCAGCTTCGGGAGGCTCGGGCCTGGGCCTGACGATTGCCAAAATGCTGACCGACCTGATGGGCGGTGAGTTGAAGTCCAGGAGCGTGGTGGGCCAGGGCTCGGTGTTTCAGGTACGTCTGTTTTTGCCGGAGCTGCATTTGCCCGCGCCCGCCGGCCAGCGCACGGGTGCCAGCACGAAGCCACGCAAGGGCTACGCCGGTGCACGCCGCAAGATTTTGGTGGTGGACAACGAAGAGGCCGACCGCGAGTTGCTGGTCAATGTGCTGGAGCCGCTGGGCTTTGAGATGCGCACCGCCGCCAGCGGTCACGATTGTCTGGACCTGCTGGCGGCGGGTCTGCAGCCCGATGTGGTTTTTCTGGACCTGGCAATGCCGGGCATTGATGGCTGGGAAACCTTGCGCCGCATCCGCGCAATGCGGGGGCCCAAAAATGGCACGTCTGCGCACGTGGCCATCATCTCAGCCAATGCCTTTGATCGCGGTTTGGACAACGACCTGGGCCTGCCGCCCGATGACTTCATCGTCAAACCCGTGCGGCACAGTGAGCTGCTGGATTGGTTGGAGCGGAAGTTGGATTTGGTGTGGCTGGAAGCTATGGAAAAAGACGTGACAGCTGCCCGCTTGGCCACAACAGTGGATCGAGGAGCGTGGGTGCCAGGGCGTTCTGCGCAGGTAAAGGAGGAGACCGCGCAGCGGGCGGGGGACACGGAGCAGAGCGCCCTGGCACCCACGCTCCTGGCGGCTACCAAAAAAGTCCCGCCGCACCACGAATTAATTGCCTTGCAGACCCTGGTCCAACTCGGCTTCTACCGTGGCATTGTGAATAAGCTCGATGCGCTGGCCACCAGCTTCCCGGAGTGCAGCGATTTTGTAGACCAGCAGCGCGCGCTGGCCCGCCAGTACCAGTTCGAGACCATGCAGGCCCAACTTCAGAGTGTGTTGAATGAATCCCCCATCCACTGAACCCACTGAACGCCGCGCCGTCAGCGCCGCGCTGGACACGGCGCTGGACCGTACCAATAGCGACGTTGTACTGATCGTGGACGATGTACCGGACAACCTGTCGGTGCTGCACGATGCGCTGGATGAGTCGGGCTATACGGTACTCATCGCTACTTCGGGCCAGGCTGCGTTGGACCGCGCTGCGCAGGCCTTGCCGGATGTGATTCTGTTGGACGCGATGATGCCGGGCATGGATGGTTTTGAAGTAGCCCGCCGCCTGAAAGCGACCCCCAAGACGGCGCACATCCCCATCATTTTCATGACTGGCCTGACCGAAACCGAGTATTTGGTAGCAGCGCTGGAATCGGGGGGCGTGGACTACGTGACCAAGCCAATCAAACCCAAGGAAGTGATGGCGCGCATGGGCGTGCATTTAGCTGGCGCACGGGAGCGGCGGCAAACGCGCAACGCGCTGGACGCCTTTGGCTACGCCACCATCACCGTCCGCGCATCCGATGGCTGCCTGCTATGGCAAACGCCGCTGGCGCGTGATTTATTGGAGGCCTACTGTGGCACCCATGCTCCACAAACGTCACCCGAGGTGGCCGCGTGGCTTTTGGAGAGTGTGCGGCTGGTGGAGCAGCGCGCGGCCAACGCTACCCATCCCACCGAGCCGCCCAAGCTCAGCATCGAGCGCGGCCCCAAAAGATTGACGTTTAGATTACACCAACAAATTGGCGACAGCGATGCGGGGGGCGATTGGCTAATCGTGATGCGGGAGATTTCAGACACCGCCGTCATTGAGGCGATGAGCCTGACCTTCAAATTAACGGCGCGCGAGGCAGAAGTCTTGTACTGGGTGGTCAAGGGAAAGACCAACAAAGATATCGGCGACATTTTGGGCAGCAGCCCGATGACCGTTAAAAAACACCTGGAGCGGGTGTTTGTAAAGCTGGGGGTGGAGACGCGCACCGCCGCCGCCGGAATGGCGATGGGGAAAATACGGCAATTGCAGCCGCAGTTCGAAGGCTAAATTACCACTCGCCAGACTCACGTACGCGCTCGTCCAGCTTGGTATCTTCAGCTGGCTCGGTGTCGGAAGGCCCTAGTGGCTCTGCGTGTGGGCTCAAACCCAAAATCCGCTGGACCAGAGACCCTGCCATTCTTTGCTCTTGCGGCTGGTTGCCTTGTGCCTGTTTTGGCTGCTGCATGAAAAAGCTCCCCAAAGAAGGATCCAGTTTATTCAGCAGCATTTGAAATGAATGTGATCTAAGTCACATAGCAAATCAAAATTCACAAAGCTGTTGTATTGCGCTTACTACAGTGCGGGTTCATGCACTGCAGTTAGCCGGGTAACTGGCTCCAAGCCGTGGCAATCCGCCCCACTTCGGCCAGCACAGCTTGGTCTTTGTCGTTGATTTCCCCGCCCCGGTCCACTGCCGTCTCGTAGTACGCGGTCACGATCAAAGGCGCTTTGCCGGGCGGCCAAACGATGGCCAGGTCGTTGTATTTGTCGGCCATGCCCTTGCCCATGCCAGTGCCGGTTTTGTCTCCCGCGTGCCAGCCAGGTGGAAAACCGGCCCGCAGGCGTTTGGTCCCAGTCTCGGTGGCCTCCATCCAGCCGATCAAAAGGCGGTTGGAATCGGGGGAGAGCCAGCCCGTGCTGAGCTGGCGTTGCATGGTGTGGGCTGCCGCATGGGGTGTGGTCGTGTCGCGCACCTCACCTGGGCCCACCCGGTTCATCTCAGGCTCCATGCGGTCTACTCGGGTGATCTTGTCGCCGCCCGCGCGCAGCAGTTGTGTGAAAGCGGCTGGGCCGCCGATGAGCTTGAGCAGCGCGTTGGCCGCCGTGTTGTCGCTGGTGGTCTGTATGGCTTCGGCCATGGTTAGCACTGTCATACCGCCGCGCGCCAGATGCAATTTGGCCACCGGCGCGTGGGACAAGATGTCCGCCTTGCCATACGTGACCCATTGCTCGCTCTTGAGCGCGCCCTGGTCGATTTTGCGCAGCACCTCTGCGGCCAGTGCCAGCTTGAAGGTGGAGCACATGCCAAAGCGTTCATGTATTCGGTGGCCCACCACGTTGCCATTCGCCGTGTTCAGAAAGGCCACGCCCAGGCGGCCTCCCACTTGTCTCTCCAGCGCGGCCAGGGGTGCATAGAAGGGCTCGGGCATCTTGGCCGAAACGGCCCAGGCGCTACGGGGCAAAAGCAGGGCGGAGGTGAGGCCCAGGCCCAAACTCAGGGTCTGTCGGCGGTTCAATGTGTTCATATTTCAGGTAGGGGTTGAGTGAGGGAATGGGTGAATTCTCTCAAGATGCTGCATTCGTACAAGGTATGATTTTTAAGAAGTGTCCATACTTTTACTGGGGATCTGAATGTCACTGGCCCGTTTGTCCTTGAATACCCTGCGGGCCTTTGACGCAGCCGCCCGGCACTTGAATTTCACCCGCGCGGCGGAAGAGCTGTGTGTGACCCAGGCCGCCGTGAGCCACCAGGTGAAGGCCTTGGAGGACCATATTGGCCGGGCACTATTCCGCCGCACCGCCCGCGGCCTGGTGCTCACGGATGAAGGTGCCACGCTGGCCCCCACGGTGGCCGACAGCTTTGCCCGCATGGAGCGCCTGATTGATGCCTTTCAGGAAGACGGCCCTATGCAGGTGCTGACCGTGGGCGTGGTGGGCACGTTTGCGATTGGTTTTTTGCTGGAGCGCCTGGCGGACTTTCGGGCCCAGCACCCCCGCATCGAACTGCGGCTGATGACGCACAACAACAAGGTGGATTTGTCGGCAGAGAGTCTGGATTACGCGATTCGATTTGGCGATGGCGCCTGGCGCAGTGTGGAGGCCGATCACCTGATGGCCGCGCCCTTGTCGCCGCTCTGCGCCCCGCAGGCATTGGAGCAATTGCACCACCCGGATGACCTGTGCAAACTGCCACTGCTGCGCTCGTACCGGGTGCAAGATTGGCAAACCTGGCTGCAGGCTGCGGGCGCTAGTGGCATCACGCCGCGCGGGCCGCTGTTTGATGCGTCCGCCATCATGGTGCAGGCCGCCATGCTGGGCGAGGGCGTGGCGCTGGCACCGCCCAGCATGTTCCAGCGCGAGCTGCGCCAGGGGCGTTTGGCCCAGCCGTTTGACCTAGAGGTGGATGTGGGCGGCTACTGGCTGACGCGCTTGTTGTCCAAAGAAGTGACACCCGCCATGCAGGCCTTTCGGGCTTGGCTGTTGGCGGCTGTGTGAGCCCTTGGCGTTAGTCCGGGGGCAGAGGAAAGCGCAACTGCAAGCGCTGCGGTGTGCCGCCCAGGCCGCTGCGTTTCATCCAGGCAAACACGGAGTCGGCAGTCACGGTCTCGATGCGGTCGGCGTAGCGCTTTTCATTGGGGTGGTCGTCAAACGCCACATTGGCCGCGCCGATGCGCCCACCCAGGCGGGTGAAGGGGCCGATGTTCAGCGCCGTGGGCTCGTAGCCCTGGAGTTGCAACCAAGCCTGCGCGCGCGGGCGCTGGGTGACGCCAGCGTCCATGGCCAGCGCCAGGCTTTCTATCGCCCATTGGTTGGACTGCTGGTACTTCTGGCCCCAGGCGTAGCTCACGATGCTGTACGGCGCCTGATGCAGGCGGGTGGCCCGCGCGTCGTTTTGCAATAGGGGCAGCATCTGGTCTTGCACCGCCTGGCTGGGCACCACCCAGGCGGCCTCATAGCGCCACGGGTCATCCAAAAAGAACTCACCCAGACCCTGGCGGTACACCGCGGCCTCACGCGTGCCGCAGGTGTTGAGCTTGTGCACCACGCGCCATACGCTGTGGCCGTCTGCATCCTGCGTGCGGTAGGCCCAGCCCAGGTGCGACCACTTCAGCCGGTACTGGGTCAGGTCTTGGCCGGCGCGTGCCAGCAGCACCACATCGGCATCGGTGGCGTTCAGTGCCATCGCAGTCTGCTGCGCCAGGCTCAGGCCACGCTCAAGGCTCTGGGTGGTGACCGGGCGAGCTTCGCACGAGCGCCCGGCGTGGGCGATGGGGCTGGTCAGTGCTACCAAAACCAGTACAACGGCTGCGGTGCGCATCAGCTGATCCGCTGGTTGTGCAGCAGCGAGCGGCCTATCGCATTGGGGATAAAGGCCACCACCTCACCCGCCGCAGACAGCACCGTGCCCGCGCCGATGGTGCTCACCACCAGCGCCGAGCCTACCGACAAAGCCACCGCAGCCACACTGCCCGCAGCCACTTGCACGCTGACCCGCGCGCCGTCTGAGGTGCGCTCCAGCACGAAGACACTGCCGCGTGCGCCTACTTCAATCGTCTTCACCACCAACACCGCACCCGCTGCCGACAGTGCCACGGGCACCACGACCACAGCCGCAGACGCGACGCTGGCCCGGGCTGCTGCCGAAGCGACTGAGTCCCCCGACTCCGCTGCCACCACACTGGCTAGTGGCAGGGCAGACAAAGCGCTGGCGGCCGACACTTGGCTCTGCGCATGGGCGCCGGGCGCGGCCAGGGCTGCGGTGGCCGCCAGCACCAGGGCCAAGGCGGTGGCGTGCCAACGCGGGGTTGGCGTGTGCGGGGCAGAAGAAGCAAGGGCATGGGGCATGGTGAACCTGGCGCGGTGGTTGAACAGGCCGCGAATGTAGGCCACCAACCGCTCAGCCGCCCGGGTTGCAGGTCTTGGGTGGCCGGCTGCGCCCCGGTCGGTATCTCTGGGCGATACCCTGCTGAAGCTAGCCCGGGTGAGTGCAGGGTGCTATTGCTATAAAAAACATAGCTGCTCAGGCAGGAGATACCTGGGCCAGGGCACTAAAAGTATCTGAAATGGTGTCTGAAAAGGCCATTTGGCACCTGGAGTGCATCAAACGGCCACCAGAGTGTCCAAGGGCGACGCCGTGCCGCCCGCGGCGACTTTGAGCACATGGGTGTAGATCATGGTGGTGCTTACATCGCTGTGCTACGGCATTTTTGAGTGCTCTCTGCAAACGCTGTTCGTACAAGTGATGGCGCCGCTCAATACCGCTGCGTGGGTCCACCGACAAGGTGGGTGAGGCAAACACCCAATGCCACGACCAAGTCTGGCCGGCTCTGGGGTACTTTGCCTCCAATGCAAAAGGCATGGAAACCCCTGCGCGTTCAGCCGCGCGGTCAGCGGCCCACAGTGCCCGAGACCTCGCCAATTGTTCGCGCAACGGCTGTACCAATGTCTGGGGCAACATCACCACACGGTCTTTGCCGCCCTTGGCTTCCCGCACAACAATGGCGTGCCTATCAAAGTCAATGTCTTTCACTCGAAGCGTGAGCGTCTCGTTGCGGCGCATACCGGTCCCATATAGCAACCGGGCCAATAGACCAGTCTCGCCAGTCATCAAGGACAAGATCGACTGCATCTCTTCACGGGTCAACACGGAAGGTATGCGCTTGGTAGGCACGGGGCGACCAATCTCCTGCAACCAAGGAAGGTCTTGGCACAGTACCTCTTTGTACAAATAGAGCAATGCACTTAAGGCCTGCCGGTGTGTAGACGTGGACACCCTGCGCTCCGTGGCCAACATGGTCAGGAATGCCTCCACTTCCGCTTGCCCCATCTCGCGCGGGTGGCGCATTTGGCCCGAACGCCTATGCCAACGAATATAGAACTTGATCCAGTACACGTAGCTCTTCTCTGTTTGCAAGCTGTAGTGCATGTAGCGAAGGCGTTCGCGCACTTGGTCCAGTAGCCGAGGGGCGACCAACGGTGGACCTGGTGATTTGCCGTGTTTGGGGGTGTTTTATAACTGTTCATAACAACAGTATCAACCTGAAGCCCTTTAAAATCACGCCTCTTAGAGGACTGCTGAAAATGGATACCCAGCGAAGAGTTGCTGCAAAGGGTCGTATTTGCTATGTATCAGGAACCGTAGAGCAGTCGTGAAACGGCTAGCACGGTAAAACCGGTTATAAATCAACGACATGCAAAAACAGCCTCCCAATCCCGCCAAGTTCGAGCTGCGATACGTCGTGGATTCGACTTTCATATCTCGTTAGGCCCATGACAAACTTCTGTCGCATCCTATTGACGCTAACGGCACTGCTGTCATCTGCAAGTGCATTGGCGGCATGCCCAGGAGGAAAAACACTGTTTTATTGCAAATTGCAAAATCGGAAGCAGGCTCAGATCTGCTAAGCAGGAGGGACCGTCACCTACTCCTTCGGAAGAAGTCTAGCCAATCCGGAAATCAAGTTGATTAAGCCATACGGGCAAGCATTTGCAGAGAGTTGGCATGGAATCGGCCCCGAGGCATACGGCATTGAGATCCCAAATGAGTCCACAACCTACCGCGCCTTCCTAGGCACGGTTCAAACCAAAGCTGGAGTGGAATCACGGGCTGGCATACTCGTGGAGCAGAAAGGACGCGAAAAAGTCTTTGCTTGCATGACCGACACCCTCATTACCAATATGGAAGAGACTGGGCTTCCAGAGCGACCCGAAGCCCCTTAGGCATGGGCCTAACAATTCGCTCAAGCGGACCGCTGCGAATCGGCACGGTGTAGACTAAACCTCATCGCGGCAGCGACCGCTTAGCTCAAGCGTTGACGGCAATTCCATTGTGGTCTAGGCTTGTTAAGTTGTAGCCTGCGGGATACAATTTAACCATGCGTGTGCAAACGACCAAGGTCTATCTAGATTGGATTAATTCACTGAATGACCGAGTGGGTCGTGCGCGAATTCAGGTTCGCGTCGACAGGCTCGTTCACGGGAATCCTGGGCAGCATAGGACTTTGACTGACGGTGTTTGCGAGTTGAAGGTCGATTTTGGGCCAGGGTACCGGGTCTATTACACGGAGCGAGCTGGCGTTGTCGTTGTCCTGCTGGCTGGCGGCGACAAATCATCTCAGCAGAAAGACATCAAGGCCGCGATCTTGTTGGCAAAGGGACTCTAGGAGTATTTTTATGTCGAAAGCAATTTCTAAAGTAAAAGCGTCAACGACAAAAGCGACCAGCACCGTTGCGTATGACGTATCTGAACAGCTCAGAACGCCAGAAGAAATGGCTGCGTATCTGGACGCATGGCTGGAAGAGGCGCCTGAGGATGCGACTGGAATTGCACGCGCACTGGGCGACATTGCGCGCGCCAAGGGAATGACCCAAGTGGCACGCGACGCAGGTCTGAGTCGGGAAAGCTTGTACAAAGCCTTGGGTGAAAATGGGAATCCAACTTTTGCAACCGTTTTAAAGGTGGCGAGAGCATTAGGCGTTAGGTTTCATGCGCAAGTTGCCTGAGTTGCGGTCGAACAGGTTGATCGACGCAGACACCCAGCAGCAAATGGCTGCTGCGCAGCAGTTGCTGTGCGCTGGTCATCTCTACGTTAAATCGCATATAGGCTTCTCACCGCACGCTTCCAGCATTTCATCCCTGACCTGAACCACCATGGGACTCTTAACCTTCAGCATCAACCTCACCCTGGACGGCTGTGTCGACCACCAGGAGGGCATCGCCGACGACGAGACACACGCCTTCTTCACCCGCCTGATGGATGAGGGCGGGGCGATGCTGTGGGGCCGCGTCACCTACGAGATGATGGAGGGCTACTGGCCCGCAGTCGCGCGCGGCGACGTGCAGGCGCCGCTGGCGATCCGCGAGTGGGCGGTCAAGCTGGAGGCCAAGCCGAAGCACGTGGTGTCGACTACGCGAACGGACTTCCCGTGGAACAACAGCCACCACATCGCTGGCGACTTGCGCATCGGCGTGCAGCAGCTCAAGGACGCGACCCCGGCCGGCGTGCTCTTGGGTAGCGGCAAGCTGGCGACTGCGCTGGACCGGCTGGATCTGATCGACGAGTACCAGTTTCTCGTCCACCCCCGCATCGCCGGCCACGGCCCGACCCTGTACGAGAGTGGGCTAGCCAGCACGCGGCGGCTCGCGCTGGTCTCGTCGACGCCGCTGCGCAACGGCGCGGTTGCCATGCATTACAGGCGCGCGCTGAGCTAACGGCCGATTGCAGCAGGGTGCTACAAAAAACATAGCTGCTAAGGCAGTAAACACCTGGGCCACAGCCCTAAAACACTCCAAATTCACCTGAAAAGGCGATTTTCCGGTCGCCGGGCTCCCCGCCTCGCATACGCCACACGGCGTATTCCCGTTTTGGTGCACCGCTTTTACAGTTCAAACGTCGCTGCAAGATGGGCTCTGAAAACCGGGCTAATTTGTGGCGCGATGGATTTTTAACCCCTCTGGAGAAGCCCATATGCAACGCCAAACCTCTCGCCGTTTTACCCTGAAGGCTTTGACGGCCGCCGTCGCCCTGACCACCCTGTCGGCAGTGCCTGCCCTCGCTGCAGACACCATCAAGGTCGGTATTCTGCATAGCCTGTCCGGCACCATGGCCATCTCGGAAACTGTGTTGAAAGACACCGTGCTGATGGCCATTGATGAAATCAACGCCAAGGGTGGCGTGCTCGGCAAAAAGCTGGAGCCTGTGGTGGTGGACCCCGCGTCCAACTGGCCCCTGTTTGCGGAGAAGACCAAGCAGTTGCTGACCCAGGACAAGGTCGCCGTCATTTTTGGTTGCTGGACTTCGGTGTCTCGTAAATCCGCTTTGCCCGTGCTGGAAGAATTGAACGGCCTGCTGTTCTACCCCGTGCAGTACGAAGGTGAAGAGTTATCCAAAAACGTGTTCTACACCGGTGCGGCGCCCAACCAGCAAGCTATTCCCGCAGTCGACTACCTGATGAGCAAAGAAGGCGGCGCTGCCAAGCGTTGGGTCTTGCTGGGCACCGACTATGTGTACCCCCGCACCACCAACAAAATTCTGCGGGCCTACCTAAAGAGCAAGGGCGTGGCCGACAAAGATATCGAAGAAAAATACACACCGTTTGGCCACTCCGATTACCAGACCATCGTGGCTGACGTGAAGAAATTCTCCGCCGGTGGTAAGACTGCCGTGGTGTCGACCATCAACGGTGACTCCAACGTGCCTTTCTACAAGGAACTGGGCAACGCTGGCCTGAAGGCTAAGGACGTGCCAGTCGTCGCCTTCTCCGTGGGTGAAGAAGAACTGCGCGGCGTGGACACCAAGCCGCTGGTGGGCCACCTGGCCGCCTGGAACTACTTCATGTCGATCAAGAACCCGACCAACACCGAGTTCATCAAGAAGTGGTCGGACTACGCCAAAGCCAAGGGCATCGCCGGGCACAAAGACAAGCCTTTGACCAACGACCCGATGGAAGCTACCTACATCGGTATCAACATGTGGAAGCAAGCGGTTGAGAAAGCCAAGTCCACCGATGTGGACAAAGTGATCGCCGCCATGTCCGGCCAGACCTTCAAGGCACCGAGCGGCATCGTCTCCAAGATGGACGAGAAGAACCACCACTTGCACAAGTCGGTGTTCATCGGCGAAATCAAGGCCGATGGCCAGTTCAACGTCGTGTGGAAGACGTCCGGCCCTGTGAAGGCCAAGCCATGGTCGCCTTACATCGAAGGCAACGACGTCAAGCCTGACGAGCCCGTGAAGAAGTAAGTCGCACGCTGTAGCGTCCTCGCTGTCACCCAAACGCCGTGTCGTATGTAAAGCGGCATGGCGTTTGCTTAAGAAAATCTATGCAGCCTTTGAAACTATTGAGCCGATGTGTCCT